>CALKBB010000293.1 GCA_937989795.1 uncultured Collinsella sp.
CACGAGGAGCTGGCCGCCGACTTTGAGACCTGGAAGGCCCGCGGAGGCGAGGATGCCGATCCGCTGTACACCGCGTTTAAACATCGCAATGCCGATTGGCTCGAGAAATACTGCGTCTACATGGCCGTTAAGAAGTACTTTGAGGGCGAGTCGCGCCACGATTGGCCGGCGGATGTCGCGCGCTACAACGAGCACCTGATCGATGACAAGCGCTTCCACGACGAGGCTGAGCTGCAGGCGTACATGCAGTATCGCTTTGACCTTGCCTGGTGCGAGCTTATGAACTATGCGCACAAGAAAGGCATCGAGGTCATCGGCGATATTCCTATGTACGTGTCCGACGATTCGGCAGACGCGTGGAGCGAACCCGAGAACTTCTGGCTGTCCGATACCGGCAAGGCGATTGAGATTTCCGGCGCGCCGCCCGACAACTTTGCGCCCGAGGGCCAGGTGTGGGGAAACCCTACCTTCCGCTGGGATCACATGAAGAAGAACGGCTATAGCTGGTGGATGGATCGCCTGCGTCGTGCGTTTTCACTCTACGACCGCGTGCGCCTGGACCACTTCCTGGGCTTTCACAGCTACTTTAGCATCCCCGCCGGCAAGGCCTGTGCCGACGGCCGCTGGCTTGCGGGACCAGGAAAGGACCTGTTCCAGACGGCCTACGACGAGCTGGGTCCGCTCAACTTTATTGCCGAGGATCTGGGTTATCTAACGCCTGGCGTTCGTGCGATGGCTTCGACTTGCGGCTTCCCCGGCATGGACGTGCTGGAGTTTAGCGACTACGACGTTCGTTGCGGAATTCATCCCACACCGGGCAAGATCCTGTACACCTCGACGCACGACACCTCGACGCTTGCCGGTTGGTGCACGCGCTCCTTTGCGGGCGGCGACAAGCCGAGCGGCACTGCATTGGCAGGCGAGCTCATGGGCAATGCCCTGGCAAGCGATGCTCCGCTCGTGATGATGCCGCTGCAGGACATACTGGGGCTGGGCGACGATGCACGTATGAACGTGCCGGGCGTGGCCACGGGCAACTGGACATGGCAGGCGCAGGAGGCCGACATTGCGGCGGCCGAGGAGAAAACTGCGAAGCTCCTGCGCAGCACCCATAGATTCTGGGGCGAAGCGTGATAAAACCCCCGATATAGGGTACAGTTACAGCTGTTTGAATTTTTGCGGGCAGAGCGATCTGCCCGCTTTGTGCTGAAAAGGAAGTATTATGGCGCGCTACGATTACAAGTGCACGAGCTGCGGCAACGTGTTTGAGGTTGAGCACCCCATGTCCGAGACGCCCGAGGTCGTATGCCCCAGCTGCGGCGCCCCGGCATCCAAGACGTTCTCGGCCAGCGGCATTAAGTTCGACGGCAGCGGTTTCTACAACACCGACCAACGCAGCGGTGGTTCCAGCACCAACGCCACCAGCGGCTGCTGCGCCAACTCCCCGCATAGCCACTAGTGACAAGCGGTCCCGACACCCAGGTTTCCTGATGAGTTGCGGTGAAATAAGGACTGTTTGACGGGTAGAAGCCGCTATTCAATCCCTATTTCACCGCAACTTATCTAAAGATTAGATTTCGGGCTGATGCTAAGTTTGTATTATTTCAAAACTCTGCCGGATTACGCGGCTGAGTTGACAACCTCTATTCATTCCGGTAAATAGCAAATTTCAACAAGCCATCTACCTGCGGTTTTATTTAGGCCATATTTGCTGTGGTCGGGCATCACCAATCTAGCCCCGTAATCCGCCCTACTTTTGATAACAGCAAGTATGAGACGGGGATATTTTTACCACTCTTAACCGCTATTGCGATCTCCGCTCGCATGACCTTCTGAGTTGCGGTGAAATAAGGACTGTTTGATGGGCAGAAGGCGCTTTTCAATCCCTATTTCACCGCAACTTTGAAGTTATTTGCGGACTAGTCTGGCGCAGAAGTGGCCGTCGTAGGAGTCGGCGTTTACGGGGACGCTTTGGAAAAGCCCACGGTCGTTTAGGCGCACGGAGACGAGCTTCTTGGCTTGTTCGAACTCGGGGAGCTGCAGAATCTGCGCTTCGGAGAGCGGTGCCACAGTAAAGCTGGCGCCCTCTGGCGAAGCCAAAAAAGCATCCACGACCTGCGTGTTCTCTTCATCAAAGACCGAGCAGGTGGCATAGATAAGCTCACCGCCGGCAGCCACGCGCGCGGCGGCTTCCTTAAGCATCGTCAGCTGCAGTTTAGGCAGCTCAACCGTCACATCCTTTTCTGTCAGGCGCCACGGAATCTCGGGATGACGGCGCATGGTGCCGGTACCCGAGCATGGGGCATCGATAAACACCGTATCGAACAAGACAGGTTTGCCGAGCAGGGCGTCAAACGACGTCAGCACCTCGTCGAGCTCGCAGGCATCGCCCGAAACCGTGCGAACACCTTGGATACCGGCCTTATGCAGACGCGCGAGATTTTGATCGCACTTGCGGTCGTGCAGATCGAGCGCGGTGTGCTGACGATCGTAGCCGGCACGCTCGGCCTGGCACATCATCACATAGGTCTTGGTACCGCGACCGGCGCCAATCTCCAAGCAACGCCCGGGACGTGTCGCCGCAGTAGCGATAAGCTGAGCGTTGAGGTCCGAGGCAACCGCGGCAGCACGCTCAAACACGCCGGACGCAACCGTAACCTGAGCATCGACCGGAGCATGGCAGCCCGGAAAGACAGGCGCAACGAGCTGCGAGATATACGGGTCGGCCTTGGTCGCAAACGCATTCTCGTGCAGTGCAAGCGGCGCTGGCGCCAGATTGCCGGCAAAGTTGAGCGCACCCTCGGGAGTATCGAACGAGGCCATGATACGAGCGCACAGCCAGCGAGGGAGACCCATCAAACGCGAAAGGCGAACCAAACGGCGCTCGGACTCATCCACGTCGGATGCCGTGGCAAAGTCCTCGACGTTGTCCGCGACCTTATGCAGCACGGCATTCACAAGACCGGCAGCCGACTTAGCACCGCTGCGCACCAGCTCAACACCCTGACTCACGGCAACGCGGCCCGGCGTATGCAGATAGAGCATCTCGAAGGCCGAGATGCGAAGCGCCATGCGAACGCGCGGCGCGACCTTTTTGGGCTTATCGAGGAACTGATCGAGCAGCTCGTCCAAAATGCCCTGCGTCGCGGCAACACCGAGCGCCAAGCGAGCGGCAAACGCGGAATCACGCTGGTCAATGGCCTTGGCGGAAGCACGGGAAGACAACACGTCGCGCGCATACATGCCGCGACGGTCGGCCTCCATCAACACATCGAGCGCAAGCTTGCGCGCGGGAGAAAGCTTGCTCATGACAAAACACCCCACGTCAGATCGGCACCCTGCAGGCCGGCAGCCCAGGCAGATGCAGCCATGGCACGCTTGCCATCGGGCTTAACCTCAAGCAGCTCGACCGCACCATCGGAAAGCCCAAGGTAGACACGCTTAGACTGAACAAGAACGCTGCCGGTGGCAAGCGAAACGTCGGCGGGCGCAGCATCGAGCACACGCACGGACTTGCCGGCAATCACGCAGCGAGCAGGTGCGGTGTCGGACGAAGCCAGCACGTGGCGCACGCAATCGAGCGCCCCCATCTGCGGATCCAGACGCATCTCCTGCTTAGAAATCTTGGCAGCATGCGTGACGAGCAACTCATCCTGCTCGGTCCACACCGCTGTGTCGTCAACAAGCAATGGCAGCGTATCGGCCAGCAGCTTACCGCCCAGCTCGCCAAGCTCCATCGTCAGTGCCTCGGCATGCTTACCGGCAACCGAGGTCGAGGCCTGCGCGCAATAAGCGCCCGTATCCACGCCATGCCCAATGCGCATAATGGAAACGCCGGCAACCTCATCACCAGCAAGAATGGCACGCTGAATGGGAGCAGCGCCACGCCAACGCGGCAGCAGCGAAGCATGAACATTCACAATACCAAGCGGCGCCATATGCAGCACCTCATCGGGCAAAATGCAGCCATAAGCAGCCACACAGAAAATATCGGCATCCGCAGCCTTGAGCTGATCGATAACATCCGGCGTCATACGATTTGCCACAACAACAGGCAGACCAAACTCAAGCGCCTTGGCCTTAACAGGAGACGGCTCCAACTTTTTACCACGCCCACGAACAGCATCGGGACGAGTAATTACGAGCGCAATCTCGTTTCCAGCCTCAACAAGCGAAGTCAGCGAAGGCACAGCAAAATCAGGCGTACCCATAAACACAATACGCATAAAGAACGTCTCCCCTCAACCAAAGCCGAGACGGCTACAAATAACAGCGGAAAGCCAAGTACCCAGCCCATCCGCAATAACAATTCAACAAGAACAAATATACCCAAAACAAAAGAAAGAGCCGCAATAAAAGCAGCTCTTCCAACAAAGCAATTATCAAAGAAGACGCCCCTCCCTGGCCCGACGGCACCCGGGCGAACCGAGCCAGAACAACGCAGTCCCCGGTGCTGAGCACCCACATATCATCCCGCGCGCAGTTTCGCAGCAAAGCGAGAATGTTTGAGCACGGGATGATATGTGGGCGCTCAGCACCGGGGACGGTGGGACCTACTCCGTCTCGCCCGGTCGAGCGCCGCGGGCCAGGGCGTCCTGGTACTCCTTGACGGCCTTGAGCCTCTGCATCGGCTTAAGACGCTCGAACATGGTATTGCCGTGCAGGTGATCGATTTCGTGCTGCAGGCACACGCAGAACAGGTCGCCCGAGGCCTCATAGCGAATCAGGTTGGCATCCAGGTCATACGCCTCGACGACGACATGATCGGGACGCTCGATCTCGCAGCTAATGCCGGGGATGGAAAGGCAGCCCTCGCTAAACGGCACCAGATGGTCGCTCTGTTCCACGATCACGGGGTTGATGAGCACGTAGGGGTCGTAGTCGTTCTTGTCGGTGTAATCGCAGTCGATGGTGACGAGCTGGATGAGCTCGCCAATCTGTGGGGCAGCCAGGCCGCAGCCGCCGTTCTCGAACATCATCTTCTTCATCTTCTCGGCAAGAGCCTCGATCGCCGGGGTGATCTCCTCGACGACGGCGCACTCCTGGCGTAGACGAGGGTCGGGCGAAAGTACGATTCCGTTGGCTTCCATGGCCATCCTTTCGGGTTGTTACATCAAATCATAGGCGTCGACGTCAACGCTCACGCTCACGCCGCGCACGGAGCCCACCTCTTTGAGGCAGGCGTCGATATCGTCAGAGACATGGTACCCCACGGGCGACTTCACAAGCAGGTGGAAGCGATAACGGTCCTTGGCTCTCTCGATTACACACGAAGCCGGGCCCAGCACCTGCGGCACAGCGCTCCCCACCCGCAAAAAATCAGGCGCGGCGGCGTGCCAGCGGCGCTTGAGCAACTTTGCGATACGCCCAATGTAATCCTGCGCCTCGTCACGATTCGCCGACCACACCAAAATGTTAACCAGGCGCACAAACGGCGGATACAGCGCTTCGCGACGCTGGTCCAAGTCGTAGTCGGTAAAGATCGAGCGATCATGCTCGGCAACGGCGCGAATGACCGGGTCCTCGGGCAGATAGGTCTGGATAATGACCTCGCCAGGGCGATCGCCGCGCCCGGCACGGCCGGCGACCTGCTCCAGCAAATCGTAAGCGCGCTCCCCCGCTCTAAAATCGGGTAGCTTTAATGCAAAGTCGGCATTAACCACGCCCACAAGGGTAACCTCGGGAAAGTCGAGGCCCTTGGCGATCATCTGGGTGCCCAGCAACACCGCGCAATCGGCGGCATCGAACTGTTCAAGCAACTTCTTGTGCGCGTCCTTGCCACGCGTGGAATCGGCGTCCATGCGAATGATGGGCACGTCAGGACCGACGCCCGGCATCCCGTCGAGCAGTGCGCGCAGCTCGGCCTCGACGCGCTGGGTTCCCGCGCCGAACTTCTTCAAATAGGGGCTTCCGCATACCGGGCACGTTACAGGTGCCTGGGAGGTTTTGCCGCAATGGTGGCACACGAGCTTTCGGCCCACTTCGTGATAGGTCAGCG
>CALKBB010000294.1 GCA_937989795.1 uncultured Collinsella sp.
CAACGCCGTAGTCGAGGCCTTCTACGAACACCAAGTAGCCGATGAACTGTCCTAGCAAACTTGGGTTTTGCCAATCATGATGTTGAGGATTTCGACGTCGGTATCCTTCATGCCCACGCGGCCCACGTAGCCCATGCTGGCGATTGTCTGCTCGACGGTATCCTGGATCAAGCCCTCGCCGGCACGGAAGCCGCGGCCCTGCATGGCCATATCATGGCCCAGAATCGCCGCATCGACGGCAGCGGAAATCTTGGCGGCACAGCTTGCCTTGGCGCCATCGCACACGATGCCGCCCACGTTGCCGAGCGTGTTCGAAACCGTCGCGCCAATCTGCTCGCGCGTGCCACCGCACAGCCAGGTAATCGCGGCGCCGGCGCCGCACGCGGCGCAAATAGCACCGCAAAACGCCGAGAGCGCACCGATATAGCTCTTGATATGCACGGCGATAAGATCGGACAGCATCACGGCGCGCACCAGGCGATCGTGGTCGCAGCGCAGGTAATCGGCATACTCCATAACGGGCAATGCACAGGTAATGCCCTGGTTGCCCGAACCGCACACAATGGCGACCGGCAGCGCGCAGCCGTTCATGCGGGCGTCGGACCCGGCGGCTGCACGGGCACGGGCACGGCAGGCGACGTCATCGGCACGAGCACCCAGCAGCGTACGGCCCACTTCGGCACCCCAAGCGTGCGCCAGGCCCTCGGCGCTGATCGCGCCGTTCAGCTCAATCTGACGCTCAACGGCAGCGCGGGCGCCCTCAATGTCGCCGTCCTCGATAAAGTCGATGATTGACTCAATCGACATGGGCGTATCGGCGTTATCCGCCGCGCGCTCGGCCACCACGCGCTCGGCGCAGGCGGCACACTCCCCCGCCGACTTGCCGCATACCGGAATACCGTCGAGCGTATGGCACGTGACATTGGTATGGTGATCGGTAATCTCGACGACCGCGGTATGGTCCCCGGCCGTGGCAGTCACCTTGATGTAGAGGTTGGGCACACCCTCGACAAGCGACACATCGCAGTAGCCGGCGTCAGCGAGGAGCTCGGCCACGCGCGCACGGTCTTTATCGTCAACGCTCTCGAGCACCTCGAGCGCGCTCTTGGCGTCGCCGCCCACGGCACCCAGCACGGCCGCCGCTTCAATACCGTGCATGCCGCCCGAGTTGGGCACGGTCACGCTCTTAACGTTCTTGATGATGTTGCCCGAGCAGGCAACGTCCATATGATCGGGTTCGCAACCGAGCGTCTGGCTCGCCAACGCCGCTGCATAGGCAACGGCAATGGGCTCGGTGCAGCCGAGCGCGCAGACAAGCTCGCGGTTCAAAACATCGCAAAACGCGGCATCGCGAAGAGAATCGGCAGGCATAGGTATCTCCTACTTATATAACGGGCTGGGCTCTCATTAATAGTTAGCTCTTTTATTTGATAACAATGCATCAAAAACCGCAACCATGGTTCCGGCGGACGGCGCTCAAGCACAAACTGACAGCATTCATTCATGAGAAGCCGGTCTTGTTGCATGCTAAAGCATTTGAACAAAAAACGCCCGAGCGTTTACGCAAAAGTCGCGCTATCATGCAGTCGAAAGCGGTAAACACCTTTAGCATTTGCGCCGCACAGAACAGAGAGGAACCATCTATGAAGATCGGTATCGGTAACGACCACGCCGCCGTCGAGCTCAAGAACATCATCTCCGAGCACCTGAAGGAGCGCGGCTGCGAGGTCGTGAACTTTGGCACCGACACCTCCGAGAGCTTCGACTACCCCATCGCCGGCTACAAGGTGGGTAAGGCCGTTGCCAACGGCGATGTCGACCTAGGCATCCTGATCTGTGGCACCGGTGTCGGGATTAGCCTGGCTGCCAACAAGGTCGAGGGCGTACGCGCCGTCGTGTGCTCCGAGCCCTTCAGCGCCAAGCTCTCCCGCATGCACAACAACACCAACGTGCTCGCCTTTGGCGCCCGCGTCGTGGGCTCCGAGCTCGCCAAGATGATCGTCGACGAGTGGCTCGACGCCGAGTTTGAGGGCGGCCGCCACGAGCGTCGCGTCAATCTCCTCAACGAGATCGACCAGACCCGTGGACTCAAGGTCGTCGACGAGGCTTAAAGACCTACAAAGCCATACGCTAACGCCGGCCCCCGCCCGGAAGAAACATCCGGACGGGGGCTCTTTAGTAGATTTCTAGGCGTTTACCAAAAATCTACTGGAATAAAAAGGGCGCCGCGGATGGAGTTCCGCGGCGCCCAAGCCACACGCTAACAGCTTTAAGGAGTCAAAGCTGGTTTAGCCAAAGAAGCGCTTGATCTCGATCTCGGCGTTCTCCAAGCAGTCGGAGCCGTGAATCACGTTAGCGTTGACATCGACAGCGAAGTCGCCGCGAATGGTGCCGGGGGCAGCATCAAGCGGGTTGGTAGCGCCCATAAGGGTGCGCATCTTGGAGACCGCGGAGAGACCGGAAACGACCATCTTGACGACCGGACCGCTCGTCATAAAGTCACAAAGACCGCCAAAGAAGGGCTTGTCGGCCAGATGGGCGTAGTGCTCCTCGACGGTAGCACGCTCGAGCGTGGTCATCTCCATGCGCTCGATGACAAGGCCGCTGCGCTCAATGCGAGCAACGATCTCGCCGATCTTGCGGTCGCGCACGGCGTCGGGCTTAATCATGATGAAGGTCTTCTCGATAGCCATAAGGTAGCCTTTCAAGTAGGTTCGCGCGTGCCCAAGTCCCATTCCGGCACCCGCCTGGACTGCATCGTAACAGAGTTTTAGCTGCAGTTAAACAAAAAGCTGTTTATTGAAACGTTGCAATTTATTAAAGCGCTCCATATGTGTCACTTCTGTTTCGAAGCCCGATTAGAGTACCATCCGACCGCCCATCAACCGCGCCGAACAGAGCAGGCGGTCGGTTGCCGCCCGCGAACGTATCCCCTTCACAACCTGCCCAAAGGTCCTACAGAAGTTCTCGACAAGCCCCTCCCCCATAGCAACAAAATACGGACGCCCACATCAGCAGGCGCCCGTAAAGCGAAAACGATTTATCAATAAATGGCCAAAGCAGCTTCAACTAAACCCTTACTTTGCCCCGTGGCCCATCTCGACGACCTTGGTCAGCGATCCAAGCACGCCTTCATCGTCGACGAGTTGTGCCTGGGCACGCTGCAGCTGCACGGCAACGGCGGCAGGGGCGGTACCGCCCTCGGTTGTGCGTGCAGCGACAATCGACGGGATGTCGAGCGCCTCGGTAATGTCGTGCTCAAAGAGCGGGCTTGCCTCCTGGAACACCTCAAACGGCAGGTCCTCAAGATTGCAGCCGCGCTTCTCGCACATCAGGACCAAATGGCCCACCACGGCGTGTGCCTCGCGGAACGGCAGGCCACGCTTGGCCAGGTAATCGGCAACATCGGTGGCGGCAAGGTGTCCCACGCCGCACTCGCGCGCCATGGCATCCTCGTTGACGGTCCAGGTCGAAATCATACCGGCCATAACGGACAGACACTGCATGAGCGTATGGGCGGTATCGAGCGCACCCTCCTTGTCCTCCTGCAAGTCCTTGTTATAAGCAAGCGGCAGGCCCTTCATGGTCACGAGCAGCTGCACCAAGTTGCCATACACACGGCCGCTCTTGCCGCGGATAAGCTCGGCAAAGTCGGGATTCTTCTTCTGCGGCATGATGGACGAGCCGGTGGAGTACGAGTCGGAAAGCGTGATAAAGCCAAATTCGGAGCTCGACCACAGCACGATCTCCTCGGAAAGACGCGACAAGTGCATCGCCATGACGGAGCCGGCGTAATGCAGGTCGAGGAGGAAATCACGGTCGGAAACCGCATCGAGCGAGTTGGGGATCACGCCCGCAAAGCCAAGTTCGGCAGCCGTCATCTGGCGATCGAGCGGATAGCTCGTACCGGCAAGCGCGGCAGCACCAAGCGGGCAGTTGTCGGCGGCATCAAAGGCGGCCTTCAGGCGTGTAAAGTCGCGCGCGAACATCCAAGAATACGCCAGTAGATGATGCGACAGCAGCACGGGCTGAGCATGCTGCATGTGCGTGTAGCCCGGCAGAATCACCTTGTCGTACTGTTTGGCCGCATCCACCAGCACATGGCGCAGCTCAAGATTGGCCTCCATGAGCTCCTTGGCCAGCGCCTTGACGCCCAGGCGCGTATCGGTCGCAACTTGGTCGTTGCGCGAACGCCCGGTATGCAGGCGCTTACCGGCCTCGCCGATACGGCGCGTCAGCTCGCTCTCGATGGACATATGAATGTCCTCATCGTTGATGTCGAAGGTGAAGTTGCCGGCATCGATATCCTGTTCGATTGCGGTCAGACCCTCGGCAATCGCCTGCTCGTCCCCGGCGCTGATAATGCCCTGGGCGGCCAGCATCTTGGCATGTGCCTTAGATCCGGCGATATCCTGCTTATAGAGATGTTTGTCGACCGGCAACGACGCGCCAAACTCCTGCGTGACCTCGGCCACGCCTGCCTCAAAACGACCGCCCCAAAGAGCCATGGAACCGTCTCCTTTCTCCAAATACCAAAACAAGCGTCCAAAGCAATGTGCCCTGTCGCTAAAGCGATTTATCAACCGCTAGTTTTACACACTCCCGCCGTGCGCGGGACCATGTAGCTAATTTGCAAAGAAGTGACGCACCATGCATTTGGCGCCCAACGTTTCCCTCCGGATGTTGCCCTGCGAACCATCGATCCAGGCCTTCAGGCTCATAGGGACGTCCTCGACCTTTGCAGCATCGATCTCGGGCGCGAGGGCAAGTAAAGCATGCGCAATAGCATTGAACATAATGGATACTCCTCATAAATAGGCGCAGAGCCGCCAAATTGATAGAAGGAGCCCCGCCGGACAACCCCGGCGGGGCTCGGACTCAGCCGCAGACGCGGCATCATATATGCGGGCGGAACGTAGGGGCCACCGATGTTAAGAAGTGTCAGCAAGCATAACGAAAGGTAGGGACCCCGTGCGCCCGTTATGTATCACGCGGATGGGCCGCGCGAATACCGAGGAAAGGAGGCGCTAGGCCTGGGCAGCAGCAGAGCTGGGGCCCTGGACCTTTGCCCACGTCTTGAGCGACAGCGTATCGATCTCGATAAAGCCAGCACTGGCCTTCTCGTCAAACGTGGTGTCGCGGTCGTAGGTAGCCAGACCGTAGTCGTAGAGGCTGAAGGGGCTCTTGCGGCCGACGACATGGCAGTTGCCCTTAAAGAACTTCAGGCGGACGGTGCCGGTCACGAACTTCTGGGTGTCGGCCATAAAGGCGTCGAGCGCGTTTTTGAGCGGGCTGTACCACTGGCCGTTGTACACGGCGGTGGCCCAATCCTGCTCGAGCTTAATCTTGGTCTTGAGCAGGTCGCCCTCGACGCAAATGTCCTCGAGCGCCTTGTGGGCGGTGATGAGTGTCAGGGCGCCGGGAACCTCATAGCACTCGCGGCTCTTAAGGCCCACCAGGCGATCCTCGACCAGATCGAGACGGCCAAAGCCATTGTCGCCGGAGATCTTGTTGAGGGCGATGACGATCTCGGAGAGTTTCATCTTCTTGCCGTCGACGGCGACGGGCTTGCCGGCCTCAAACTCAATCTCGGTGTAGGTCGGGGTGTCCGGGGTGTCCTCGGGATTCTTGGTCATAACCCAGGCGTCGTCGAGCGGCTCGTTCCAGGGATCCTCAAGGTGGCCGCACTCAATGGCACGACCCCACAGGTTGTCGTCGATGGAGTAGGGGTTGTCGTTGGCACCCTCGGGAACCGGCACGTTGTGGGCGTGGGCATAGGCGACCTCGTCGGGGCGACACTTCAGATCCCACTCGCGCACCGGGGCGATAACCTTGAGCTCAGGGTCGAGGGCCTTGACGGCGGCCTCAAAACGGACCTGGTCGTTACCCTTGCCGGTGCAGCCGTGGGCGACGTAGGTCGCGCCAAACTCGTGGGCGACCTCAACAAGCTTCTTGGCAAGCAGCGGGCGAGACAGGGCGGAGAGCAGCGGGTACTTGTTCTCGTACATGGAATTTGCGGCGATGGCCTTAGTCAGGAACTCATCGGAGAACTCGTCGCGCAGGTCGAGCACCTGGCAATCGAGAACGCCCAGGTCGAGCGCTTTCTGCTTCTTGGCATCCAGGCCGGTCTCCTCCTGGCCCACGTTGCCGCAGACGCAAACGACATCGAGATTCTTCTCGTCCTGGAGCCACTTGACACATACGGATGTATCAAGACCACCGGAATATGCGAGAACGACTTTTTCCTTGCTCATGGCTGTTTCCTTTCGCCCTTGGTAGCTAGTTAGAACATCGGTCAGTTGCAAGTCACCTTGAGGTCAAAAACCGTGCAATATCAGGTTATTCAGCAGAATGCATCACAGGCATGCCCTAGAAACATGCGTCTATGTCGTGCATAAAACCCAACGACCTCAAAATGACTCTGTTGAGGCGTTACGCCCCATAAGGACAGAGACGATTGTTATCGTCGTCGGGAAATTGCGCGCTGGCGTCGGATGGCATTGTCTGCAGTGGTGATGATCTTTACGAACTGCATCTGCCTCTCCTTTCACCTATCGCCGGGCGCAATTCTAATATCGCAAACGGTACCTTTTCCTCGGTAAGCGGTTGTTTTTCCGTCTCCGTTTTCGATGGTCGCTATATTACGCTAAAGTGCCCGCAGCACAAGCGACAAATTCAAATTTCTGAAAAGTTTTTTCATTAGTTTGTGAATAGTGATGCAAATACGCGCCAATCCTGCGAAAATACGGCCGACTAAGAGTTGATGGTTATAACGTCTGAAACAAACTCGAAACGAAAGGCTCGCTTTTATGCAAACTTACGAATCGGACGCCAATATCGGAAACATTAAGATTCTCGCCGTCGATATGGACAAGACGTTACTAACCGACGAGCGCGTGTTACCACAGGGTCTTGATGAGCGCCTGGACAAGCTCGCCGACGCCGGCATCGTATTCTGCCCCGCCAGCGGACGTCCCGCCCCCAAGCTCGAGGAGATGTTCGAGAGCATCAAAAACCGCCTTGCTTTTTGTCCCGACAACGGAGCGTGCGTGATCTATCGCGGCAGCTATTTCTATAAGAGCACTATTGACGTGGAGCTGTATCAGCAGGTCTTGAGCCGTGCCTCGGAGGACCCGCGCGCCGTTCCCGTCCTGTGCTGCTTCGACGAGTTCTACGTGCTTGCCCGCGACCATCAATACCACGACGAGATCAGCGTCTACTACAACACAATCAACTACGTAGACAGCTTTGAGGGCATTGATTTCGAGTCCAACAAGATTTCGGTCTTCTTCCCCGACTACGACGCCGAGCCCGCTTTCCGCGAGACCTATAGCCCCGAGTTGTCGGACAAGCTCTACGTCACCAACGCCGGGCGCGAGTGGATCGACTTTATGAACCTGGGTGTCGACAAGGGCGCTGGCGTCGCGCACCTGTGCGAGCAGCTCGGGATCGATATCGCCGACGCCGCCGCCGTGGGCGACACCTACAACGATATCCCCATGCTGGAGCGTGTCGGACATAGCTTTATCGTGGACAATGCCGAGGAGCATATGAACGCGCATGCTAAGTGGCGCATTCCGAGCAACAACGACGGGGGCGTACTGACGCTCATCGACGCCATCTTGGCGGCTCGTTAATCCATCTCGTCTCC
>CALKBB010000295.1 GCA_937989795.1 uncultured Collinsella sp.
TAGGCGCGCTGGATGCGCTCCCAACGGTTGTCGCGGTCCATGGCCCAATAACGGCCCGAGACGGTGGCAACGCGAGCGTCGCAACCGGTCTCCTCGGAGATCTTGGCCAGGAAGGCGCAGAACTCACTCATGTAACCGGCACCGGACTGCGGGTCGACGTCGCGGCCGTCCATAAAGGCGTGGACGCGAACGGTCTTGACACCGTGCTCGGCAGCCATCTTGACCAGAGCCTCGACGTGGTTCATGTGAGAATGAACACCGCCAGGACTCATAAGGCCCATGAGATGGAGAGTCTTGCCGTCAGCCTTGACATCGTCCATAGCCTTGACGAAAACCTCGTTCTTGGCGATGGAACCGTCCTTGATGGCATTGTTGATGCGCGAAAGCTCCTGGAACACGATGCGGCCGGCACCGATGTTGAGGTGACCCACCTCGGAGTTGCCCATCTGACCGTCGGGAAGGCCCACATCCTCGCCCGAAGCACCGAGCGTGGTGTGAGGATACTTCTCGTACAGGCTATCAAGGAAGGGCGTCTTAGCAGCGGCGACGGCGTTCTCGCCATCGGCCGGAGCCAGGCCACAGCCGTCCATGATGATCAGGAGTGCAGGAAGATGACGTTGTGCCATATGTCCTACTCGCCTGCCTTGACGACCATAGAAGCGAAGTCGACAGCCTTGAGCGAAGCGCCGCCCACGAGGGCGCCGTCGACGTCGGGCTTGGCGACGAGCTCGGCGATGTTGCCGGGCTTGGCAGAGCCACCATAGAGAACGCGGATGCCGTTAGCGAGCTCCTCGCCGAACATCTCCTTGAGGGTCTCACGGATAGCGCCGCAGACCTCCTGAGCGTCCTCGGCGGTAGCGGTCTTGCCGGTGCCGATAGCCCAGATGGGCTCGTAGGCGACGACGACCTGCTTGGGGCAAGTGATCTCGAGACCCTCGAGACCAGCCTTGACCTGGTTCACGACGTGCTCGACATAGGTGCCGGCCTCGCGGACCTCAAGAGACTCACCGCAGCAGAAGACGGGAACAAGGCCGGCGGCAACGAGAGCCTTGGCCTTCTTGTTCTGGTCCTCGTCGGTCTCGTGGAAGTAGTCGCGACGCTCGGAGTGACCGATGATGCAGTAGGTGCAGCCAGCGGACTTGAGCATGTCGCAAGAGGACTCACCGGTGAAGGCACCCTTGGCCTCCCAGTACACGTTCTGTGCACCGAGGGCGATGGGGGCAGCCTGAATGCGGTCATGAACCGTGGTGATGTCGATGGTCGGAGGGCAGACGAGCACCTCGACGCCAGCCGGAACCTCGGGCAGAGCCTGGGCCAGCTCGTCGGCGAGCTTGGCAGCCTCGGCGACGTCGTTGTTCATCTTCCAGTTACCAGCGATAAGAAGGGTGCGATTAAGCATCGAGAAGCGCCTCCACTCCGGGCAGGGCCTTACCCTCGACGAGCTCCATGGAAGCGCCACCGCCGGTGGAGATCCAGCTCATCTTGTCGGCCAGGTTAAACTTATTGACGGCTGCGACGGAATCGCCACCACCGATGATCGAGGTGCAATCAGCCTCGGCAACAGCCTCGGCGATAGCCTGGGTGCCATGAGCGAAGTTATCGAACTCGAAGACGCCCATGGGGCCGTTCCAGAACACGGTCTTGGCGCCCTTGACGGCCTCGGCGTAGAGCTCCTCGGTCTTGGGGCCGATGTCCATACCCTCACGGTCGTCGGGGATAGCGTCGGAAGCGACAACCTCGGGGACAGCGTCCTCGCCAAAGTGATCGGCAACACGGTTGTCGATGGGGAGTAGGATCTTGACACCCTTCTCCTCGGCCTTCTTGAGCATCTCGCCGGCGCGCTCGACCCAGTCCTCTTCCTTGAGGGACTGACCGACGGACAGGCCCTGAGCCAGGAAGAAGGTGTAGGCCATGCCGCCACCGATGATCAGGGTGTCAGCGGAGTCGATGAGGTGATCGAGAACGCCGATCTTGGAAGAAACCTTGGAACCGCCGACGATAGCGACGAAGGGGCGCTCGGGCTCGGCGAAGATGCCGGTCAGCGTGTCGACCTCCTTCTCGAGCAGGAAGCCAGCGACTGCAGGCAGGTAAGCGGCGGGGCCCACGACGGAACCCTGGGCGCGGTGAGCGGTGCCGAAGGCATCGAGAACGAAGACGTCACCATAGGAAGCGAGCTTCTTGGCGATCTCGGGATCGTTCTTCTTCTCACGCTTGTCGAAACGGACGTTCTCGAGAACGAGGACCTTGCCCGGCTCGACGGCGGCGACAGCCTCAGCAGCCTTCTCGCCGTAGGTGTCGGCGACAAAGGCAACGTCGAGACCAGAGAGCTCAGCGAGCTTCTTGGCGACGGGCTCGAGGGACAGCTCGGGCTGGAAGCCGGTGCCCTCGGGACGGCCGAGGTGGCTCATGAGGATGACGCGAGCGTTGTGCTCAACGAGGTAGTTGATGGTGGGCAGGGCAGCCTTGATACGGGTGGTGTCGCCAACGACGCCATCCTTGATAGGCACGTTGAAGTCAACGCGGACGAGAACGCGCTTGCCGTCGACATCGATGTCGCGGACGGTCTTCTTGGTAAAGGCCATGTTTGCTTCTACCTTTCGTACGTGTCTGCCTCCCATTACGGCAGACGATTTCCTATAAAAAGGGCGCGACCCTAGGGTGTAAGCCCTATGAGGCCGCGCCCTTCTTTAGACGCTCAACGAGCTATTCGCTAAAAGCTAAATTAAGCAACGAACTTCTCGAAGTACTTGATGGTGCGGACCATCTGAGAGGTGTAGGAGTTCTCGTTGTCGTACCAAGAGGTGACCTGAACGAGGGTCTGGCCGTTGCCGAGATCAGAGCACATGGTCTGAGTGGCGTCGAAGATGGAGCCGTGGGTCTCGCCGACGATGTCGCGGGAGACGATCTGGTCCTCGTTGTAAGCGAAGGTATCGGGGATGGTCTCGGCGTAGGCCTTCATGGCAGCGTTGACCTCGTCGACGGTGACCTTCTTGTCAACGACGGCGTAGAGGTTGGTCAGCGAGCCGGTCGGCGTCGGGACGCGCTGGGCGGCACCGATGAGCTTGCCGTTGAGCTCGGGGAGAACCAGGCCGATGGCCTTGGCAGCGCCCGTGGTGTTCGGGACGATGTTCTCGGAGCAGGCGCGGGAGCGACGGAAGTTGCCCTTGCGCTGCGGGCCGTCGAGCGGCATCTGGTCGCCGGTGTAGGCGTGGATGGTGGTCATGATGCCGGAGACGATGGGAGCGAAGTCGTTCAGACCCTTGGCCATCGGGGCGAGGCAGTTGGTGGTGCAGGAAGCAGCGGAGATGATGTTGTCCTCAGCGGTCAGCGTCTCATGGTTGACGTTGTACACGATGGTGGGCAGATCGCTGCCGGCCGGAGCGGAGATGACGACCTTCTTGGCGCCAGCGTTGATGTGGGCCTGAGCCTTAGCCTTGCTGGTGTAGAAGCCGGTGCACTCGAGAACGACGTCGACGTCAAGGTCGCCCCAAGGCAGGTTGTTGGCGTCGGCCTCCTTGTAGATCTTGATCTCCTTGCCGTCAACGGTGATGGAATCCTCGCCAGCGACGACCTCGTGATCGCGAGCATAGTTGCCCTGCGTGGAGTCGTACTTCAGCAGGTAAGCGAGCATATCGGGAGAGGTGAGGTCGTTGATAGCGACGATCTCGGAGCCCTCATGACCGAACATCTGACGGAAAGCCAGACGACCGATGCGACCGAAGCCGTTAATAGCAACCTTTACTGCCATTGTGTCTCCTTTCGTAAGGCCCCCGCAAGCTACAGCGCCTGCCGTTGAGGCCCACAAACTAACCACTCGCCTAATATACCTTTTTTTTGGCTTGAATTTCACGAGAATGCTCGAAATTGAAAATCAAATTTGCGTTAAAACGCTTTAACGTATAAAACAGCAGTTAAACCACCATAAAAGCTATTGCGTTAAACTACCCGCTTGCTTCAATGAGCTTTTCAAGGCGCAAAACACGGTGATACAAGGCCGACTTCGACAAAGGAGGGTCGGCCATTTCCCCCAAATCTCGCAGTGAGAGATCGGGGTAACGCTCGCGTAAGTCACAAAAAACTGCCAGAGCGTCCGGCAGCGTTTCGCGCAAACCGCGCCGATCAAGCTCATCGATGAGCGCAAGCTGATGTTGGGCGGCACCGGCACTTCTGGTCTGGTTGGCAAGCTCTGCGTTCACGCGACGATTCACGTCGTTCTTCACCAGCTTAACCGCGCGGGCCTCTTCAATCTCGGCAACGCTGCGCTTGGCGCCAATCAGCTGTAACAGACGTTTAATCTCCTCGGCACTCTTGATGTACACGGCATACGAGCCGCGACGCGCATTGACGCGGGCGTGAACTCCAATCTGCTCCAGAAGGTCGCAAAGTCCCTTTGCATACTCCTCGCCCTGAACCGCGATCTCCAAATGAAAATCGCCACGCGGGTCGGCAACAAAGCCTCCGGCAATCAGCGCACCGCGAATATAGGCGAGCCTGCAGCAAGGACGGGCGACGATGTGGCGCGGCACACCCGCGACGAGCCCTCCCCTACGGTCGAGAATGCCCAGCAGCACCAGAGCCTTATCCAAATCGGGCTGATCGGGCAAGGTGATGAGATAGTTTCGTACCTTATGCAGGACCGACTTACGAACCGTGAATTCGGTCTTGAGCTTAAGGATACGATGCGTCAGCGCAATCATCGTGCGCGCCACAGCACCCGTCTCGGTCGCGACCGTCAAGCGGTACCGTCCCGAGCCCGCCAGCGAAAGCGTGCCGCTCACACGCGTTAGCGCAGCAAGCGTCGACAAATCGCAGTATTCGCATTCTGGTTCGCAGCGCGCAAGCTCGTCACGCACCTCAGCGGTAAACGACATGTAAACCTATGCCTTCGTGTTGGCACGCGACAGGTCACGGTGGGAGATGCTCACATGATACTGAGCACCCTCCAGGTAGCGGGCCGTGGCCTCGGCAATGGCGACGCTACGGTGCTGTCCGCCTGTGCAGCCGATAGCAATGGAAAGCTGCGGCTTGCCCTCTGCGATATAACCCGGCATGACCGTATCGAGCAGCTGGGTCCAGGCCTTCCAGAACTCCTGGGTCTTGGGGTGGTCCAAGACAAAATCGGAGACCTTCTTATCGAGACCGGTCATGGTGCGCATCTCGGGATCGTAGAAAGGATTGGGCAAGAAGCGAACATCGATCATGATATCCGCCTCGATGGGCATGCCATGCTTAAAGCCAAACGAGAACACGTGGACATCCATAAGCTGCTGGTCGGACAGCTCGGAAAAAGCCATGCGCAGCTTGTTGCGCAAGGCAGAAGTGCGCAAGCGGCTCGTGTCGATAATCATATCGGCTCGATCGCGAACGCCCTGCAGCTGCAGACGTTCACGCTGAATAGCGTCGGCCGTGGTCTCCCCCGGCTTTGCAATGGGATGGCGACGACGGTTTTCGCTATACCGGCGAATCAGCACCTCGTCAGACGCCTCGAGAAACACAATGTCGCAGCTCATCTCGCGCTCTTCCAGTGCGGCAACAGCATCGAGCAGTTCATCGAACAAGCCCTGGCTACGCAGGTCGCAGGTAACGGCAAGGTGCCTGCCCACGCCCGTATTGATGCCAACGAGCTCAGCAAGCTGGGCAATCAGGCGTGGGGGCAGGTTGTCGATACAAAAATAGCCCATGTCCTCAAACACATGCATGGCTTGCGTTCGGCCCGAGCCGGACATTCCGGTGATGATAACGATATCGGGGATACGCTCCGAGCGCTCCGCCGCATCCATGGCATCTCCCTTTTGCATGTGCGCCTCCTAAAATAAGCGCGGGACCCGGCCAGCGGATCCCGCGCGATCAATTGCCTTTATTGAGTATACCGCCCCAAGCGGATACAAGGCCCGTCTTACGCCTCAAGCGCAGCCTTGAACCAACTTGTAATACTCGTGGGGTGCGTGATGGCGGTGCCGACGACAACGGCCCACGCGCCGGCGTCGATTGCAGCGCGAGCCTCCTCGGGCGTATGCACGCGACCCTCGCAAATGATGGGAAGGCCGGGAAATTCCTCGGTCGCCTGACGCAGGAGCGGCAGGTCGGGGCCATCGGCCATGGTGCAGTCGATGGCGGCGACACCGTGAGAGAGTGTGGTGGATACCAGGTCGAAGCCCATATCAACCGCACGGCGAATGTCCTCGATGGTGGCACAATCCGCCATCAGGAGCACACCCTCCTCGTGCAGCGGGCGGAAGGTGTCCTCGACCGACTTGCCATCGGGACGCGGACGATCGGTGGCGTCGATCGCCACGATATCGGCACCCGCAGCAACGCAGGCGCGAGCGTGACGCAGCGTCGGCGTGATGTAAACGCCCTCGTGCCCATCCTTCCACAGACCGATGACGGGAACCTCACAGCGACCCTTAATGGCGGCAATGTCGGCAAGGCCCTGGCAGCGAATGGCGGCGGCGCCGCCAAGCTCGCAAGCGCGAGACATTTGAGCCATGGTCTCGGGCGTACGAAGCGGCTCGCCCATATACGCCTGAACGCTCACGACGAGCTTGCCCTTCAGGGACTGGATCAAAGGATCAACGGTCATGTTCGACTCAACCTTTCTCAAAACAGCCTTCTGAGACACCGCACCTTGACGTTCAAACCGTCGCTCGCGTACCGAAGTACGCTTCGCTCCTCTTTCACGTCAATCTGCGGCACCTCAGAAGGCGCACTTGGTAGTTATGTTTACTTCAACGATGCAAGAAGGTGTTCGGCGGCACCGATGAGCGGCGCGTCGCCCTCCAGAGAGCCGATGAGAATCGGCGTGTCCTGAAGCGGGTCGAGCGCCTGGCTGGCATAGCCCTCGTGCACCGAGTCCTTCCACGTCTGTGAACGCCAATCGGGGCCTTGGTGAATCACGCCGCCCGAAAGCACGATGACCTCAGGGTCCAGGATGTTAGCGAGCGAGCCCAGGCTGGCGCCCAGCGCAAAGCCGGCGTCATGAATGACCTCGGTCGCCTTTGCGTCGCCTGCGCGGCACAGGTCGTTCACGTCACGGCCGACCGAAGGACGGCTGGGGTCGACGCGGCCAAAACGCTCATCGTACATGCGCCCGATTGATGTTCCGGAAGCAACCGACTCCAGATGGCCGGAACGCCCGCAGGCGCAGGGAATGCCGGCGGCAGCCGAGCACTCGATGTGGCCCATATGGCCGGCAGCACCATGGAAGCCCTGCATCACGCGGCCGTTCTCGACATATGCGCCGCCGATGCCCGTACCGATGCCCAAACACAAGACGGAGAACTTGCCCTTGCCGACGCCCCAGTGGGCCTCGCCCAGAGCATGAGCCTGCACGTCGCCTACAACGGCAACGGGAAGGCCGAGGTCCTCGCGCAGACGCGGCCCCAACTGAACACCGGACCAGCCGGGCATAATCTCATTGGCATACGCGATGGCGCCCGTCTTGGGGTCGACGACACCGGCAGCGCCGATGCCAACTCCGAGGACCTCGACATCGGGATTTGCCTCAAGAGCTGCCTTGATAGACGCCTCGATGCGCTGGAAGACTGCTTCGCCACCCTCCTGGGCCTCGGTGGGAACCTCAGCCTCAAAAACGGGATGGGGCACACCGCCATCAGCCGGATACTCCATGATGGCAGTCGCGATC
>CALKBB010000296.1 GCA_937989795.1 uncultured Collinsella sp.
GGGCACTGCGCGCCGGAAAGGCCGTGCTGTGCGAAAAGCCGGCCGTTTTGAATGAAGAAGAGGCCCGTGCGATCGCCTCTGTTTCCCGTGAGTGCGGCGTGCCGTTTATGGAGGCGATGAAAAATCGGTTTTGTCCGATGCGTACTCGCGTGAAGGGCTTGCTTGCGTCGGGCGAGCTCGGCCGTATCGTTTCGATCGAAAGTGTGCAAAAACTCGATTATGGTGAGCCCCCTTCGAGTTATCTGCTCGATCCGTTGCAGGGTGGCTGTCTATATGACATGGGCTGCTATGCGGTCGGGTGGTTTGAGGATCTGCTTGCGGGCGCTTGCGATGTTTCGTCTCGTGAAGTTCGCTGGCGTGACGTATCGGGCGGCCGCGTGGATTGGGCCGATGAGATCCATATGAGTGTCGGCGGTATACCCATTCGTATGGTGTGCGACGGCAAAGCAGCATATGAAAGCCGCTTAACGATTGCCTGCGAGTGGGGCTCGTTGGAAATCGAGCGCCTCCATCGCCCCGAGCTCGCCCATGTGAAGTATTCCGACGGTCGAACGCTAGAAATAAATGCCCCGTTTGAGATCGATGATTTCTACGGCGAAATCCAGCATGCGACCCAGCTCATCCGGTCGGGGAAACTCGAGAGTCCCGTCATGCCCCTTGCCGCCACACAGCGCTGCGCGCGCATTATCGATGCAATCCGTCTAGCCCTCTAGGGCTTGGCGCTGACGCGTAGGGGATCATGACGCCGGCGTCCGTGGCCGTAGTGCTTGGTGGCCCGCATCTCTGATGCCCCTTTTATAAGTTGCGGTGGAATAGTTCCTGTTTGCGGCAGAATAGGGGCCAAACAGGAACTATTCCGCCGCAACTGATGAGGGGGAGCTGGGGATGCTGACGATCGGGTGCCATCTTTCGACGACGAAGGGCTATCGGGCGATGGGGAAGACGGCGCTGTCTATTGGCGCCAATACCTTTGCATTCTTTACGCGCAACCCGCGCGGCGGCAAGGCGAAAGACCTTGACATGGATGACGTGGCGGCCCTGCGCGAGCTTATGGAGCAAAACGACTTTGGCCCGCTCGTGGCTCATGCCCCGTATACCTACAACCCCTGCTCGGCCAAAGAGCGGGCGCGCGAGTTTGCCCTGGAAGCCATGGCGGAGGACCTGCGGCGCATGGAAGCGCTGCCCGGCAACTACTACAACTTCCATCCCGGCGCGCATGTGGGGCAGGGCTCCGACGCCGGCATTCAGATGATCGTCGACACCCTGTGCCAGGTGATGTTTGGGGGACAGCAGACGACGGTATTGCTCGAGACCATGGCGGGCAAGGGCACCGAGGTGGGCCGCAGTTTTGAGGAACTGGCGCTCATCATCGAGGGCGTTGCCGACAAGCGCCCCGAGCTGTCGGCCAAGTTGGGCGTTTGCCTGGACACCTGCCATGTGAATGACGCCGGCTATGACATCGTCCACGATCTTGACGGCGTGCTCGACGAGTTCGATCGTGTGGTGGGTATCGAGCGCCTGCGCGCCGTGCATATCAATGACTCCAAGAATCCCTGCGGCGCCCATAAAGATCGCCACGAGTGCATCGGCAAGGGCTACCTGGGTAGTGAAGAGTTTGGCGGCGGTATGCAGGTTATGCAGAATATTGTATCGAATGGCCGCTTGCGCGCATCGCCATTCATTCTGGAGACACCGAACGAACTTGCAGGTTATGCGGCTGAAATCAAACTGTTAAGGTCGTTGCAGCAGTAATGGCTGCGATAAAGTGGAGTGTTCCATGCACGTTATAGGTTTGTTTCAATCAGTTTTCTAATTGCAGATTCTTCCAAACGGGTGCATAATAACCCTCAGTTTTTGCAGACCTCTGAATCACGTGGGGTCATTGGAAGGAGACTGATTATGAAGCTGAAGAAGCTTGGCGCATTTGCCGCCACGGGTGCTATGGCGCTCGCCCTTGCTCTGACGGGCTGTGGTTCGTCCAACGCCACATCTGGTTCTGATGCCGGTTCCAGCAGCTCTGACGACGCTAAGGTCGAGAAGGTTGACGGCTCCAAGGAGTACGCGCTCGTCAAGGACGGTACGCTGACCGTCGGCACCTCTGCCGAGTACGCGCCGTTTGAGTACAAGGATGACAACGGCGATTATCAGGGCTTTGACCTTGAACTCATCAAGGCTGTCGGCGACAAGCTGGGCCTGGATGTCGAGTATGTCAACAATGACTTTGACACGCTCGTCCCCGGCGTTGCTTCGGGCGCCAAGTATGACGTCGCCATCGCGGCTATCACCGACACGCCCGAGCGTGAGAAGGAAGTCACTTTCTCCGATTCCTACTACATGGACGATCAGGCTATCGTGACCAAGGTCGATAACACCGACATCACGGCCGACAACTACAGCGAGAAGCTCAACAACGCCGACGCTACCATCATCGTCCAGTCCGGTTCGACCGCCGAGGCCTTTGCCCAGGAGAACTTCCCCAAGGCCAAGATCGTCCCCTACAAGGACGCTACCGAGTGCTTCAGCGCCCTGCAGTCCGATAAGGGCGACGCCGTAGTCACCAACCGCTCCGTTGCCAGCCAGCTGACCGCCGAGCAGTTCAACACCTGTCAGACCATCAAGCAGATTAGCACCGGCGAGGAGTACGCCATCGCCATCAACCAGGGCAACACCAAGCTCAAGGACGACATCAACGAGGCCATCAAGGACCTGACCGATGACGGTACCGTCGACGCCCTCATGGCTAAGTACAACATCAAGTAAAATAGCTACTTGATTGCTCACGGGCCCTTTCCGTTTTGGCGGAGAGGGCCTTTGCGCTTCTCTTGACGGAGAGCATTTCCGTCTCGTTTTGCCGGCAACTTCTACGATAGGAGCCACCTTGTCTCGACTGAACAAAGGGGCCGCGGAGCAGCGTTTTCCACTGCCCGCCTTGCTCCAAAAGCTAGCCTGCGTCATGGCCGTGGCGCTCGCGCTGGTGTGCGCGGGGGCATATGCGCCCACGACCGCCCAGGCGCTTGAGACCGCAAAGATTACCGCCCGACCCAACACCGGTTCGGGCAGCGATGTGGTCGGCGGCACCGAGACGCGCATTACCTGGGAAGTTCAGGCCGATGCCGACGAGGAGCTGAGCGGTCTTTCGCTGACGTTTGTCGACGGCACGACGTTTGGTACCGATGACACGCGATTGACGATGCTCTCGGGCGAGGACCTCATGGATCGTACGCCCATGAAGCCCACGTGCAAGGCTGACGGCCAGACGCTCAAGATCGACTTTGGCGAGACGGCGCCTGCCGGTGGCTTTTTCCGTGTCGAGGTTTACGGCGTGACGTTTCCCGTCGAGGGCGGCGATGAGGCCTTTAGCGGCACCTATACGCTCGCCGACGGTTCGACCAAGAAGATTTCCAAGATTCCTTCCGTCGAGATTAAGGGCGTGACGGCCTTCGATAACTTCCTGGCCGATCTTAAGGGGCAGCCGTGGGTCGAGGCCTGGAACTCCAATATGTTCCTGCGCCTGTTCTTGAACCCGGTCATTTTGGTTCAGAGCCTGCCGATCGTCTTCAAGGGCTTCCTTATGTCGCTCTCGATCGTGCTCGTGGCATTTCCGTTGGCCATTCCCTTTGGCTTTGCGCTGTCGCTCATGCGCATTTCCAAGTCGCGCATCCTTCGTTGTCTTGCCGGCATCTATGTGAATATCATCCGCGGTACGCCGGCGTTCCTGCAGATTTACATTGCATTCTTTGGCCTGCCGCTCGCCGGCGTCAAGGTGGACGACTATGTCTTGGGCGTTATCGTCATGGCCATGAACTCGTCCGCCTACCTGTGCGAGATCTTCCGCGCCGGTATTCAGTCGATCCCCAAGGGCCAAAACGAGGCTGCGCGTTCGCTGGGCATGAACGCGTTCCAGACGCTGCTCTATGTCATGATTCCGCAGACGTTCCGTAATGTCCTGCCTACGCTGACCAGCGAGTTCATCCTGCTTTACAAGGATACGTCGCTGCTTGCCGCCGTGGGTGTGGTCGAGATCGTCATGAACGCCCGTACCATCGTGGCCACGACGGGCTCCATTACACCGTACGTGGTTGCCGCCCTGTTCTATCTGGTCATCACCCTGCCGCTTGCGCGCTTGGTGAGCGGTCTTGAGGCGAGACTTCTGGGGACGGCCGAAACCAAAAAGAAGCGTCCCGCCAAGAGCGCCGGACAGGTTGTCGCGACGCCTGCCGATCACATCGCCGGTCTGTAAGGAGGTCCTATCATGAGCGAAACCAATAACTCGAACGAGGTCGTCGTCAGCATCAAGAACCTCCAGAAGGCCTTTGGCGACAACGTGGTCCTGCGCGATATCGATCTGGATGTGCACAAGGGCGAGGTCGTCGTAGTTCTGGGTCCCTCGGGCTCGGGTAAGTCGACGATGCTTCGCTGCATCAACCGTCTTGAGCATCCCACGAGTGGCTCGATTGTCGTCGAGGGCGTGGATGTGTGCGCCAAGGGCGTTGACCTCAATAAGGTGCGTACGCACTTGGGCATGGTGTTTCAGCAGTTCAACCTGTTCCCGCACCTGTCGGTCAAAAAGAACGTCATGCTTGCGCAGCAAAAGGTGCTCAAGCGCAGCAAGGAAGAGGCCGAGAAGATCGCCGTCGAGGAGCTCACTAAGGTCGGTCTGGCCGAGCGCATCGATTTTATGCCGAGTCAGCTTTCGGGCGGTCAGCAGCAGCGCGTGGCCATCGCCCGTGCTTTGTCGATGAATCCGCACGTGATGCTCTTTGACGAGGCCACCTCGGCGCTCGACCCTGAGCTCGTGCGCGACGTCCTGGGCGTCATGCGCGACCTGGCGCACGACGGTATGACCATGATCGTCGTGACGCACAAGATGGGCTTTGCCCGCGATGTCGCCGACCGCGTCGTCTTTATGGACGGAGGCGTCATTGTGGAAGAGGGTACGCCGAGCGAGGTCTTCGACCATCCCAAGAGCGAACGCACCAAGGCGTTTTTGGGCAATATCTCATAGATGATCAGCAGCGTCTCGGAATGAGAGTTTGCTTGAGCGGGCGGGGCCGTGGCAATGATGTTGCGGCCCCGTTTTGCATTTCGGATAAAGGTCTCGTCGCTGCCCTGGC
>CALKBB010000297.1 GCA_937989795.1 uncultured Collinsella sp.
GTCTGCTGGGCGCCCTTGGCGTCGGTGCCGACGACGGAGCACGTGGCCGAGACCTGAGCGACAGGCGCGGGGTCGCCGTACTTCGAGTAGCACCAGACGACGGAGTCGCCGTCCTTGAGCGTGTAGCCGCCCGCGCCGACCTCGGAGGCGCTGCCGTTGACGAACAGCTGCCAGTACGCGCCGGTCGCCGAGTCGTAGCCGAGCTTGCGGTCCTTATCGAAAGGCGACGTGATCGTGTTGAGCGCCCAGCCCCAGGGGCCGTTGGGGTCGTAGTCGGCCTTGAGGCCGGCCCGCTTGAAGAGCTGCTCGGAGAGGTCGGCCGCGGTCGAGCCCTCCTTCAGCGTGATCTGCTGGGCGGCGGCCCAGGTCTGCTGGGCGCCCTTGGCGTCGGTGCCGACGACGGAGCACGTGGCCGAGACCTCTTGGCTTGCGGCTTCGGTAGGCTGAGATTCAGCCTCATCGGAAGCGGCTGCAACGCTTTTGACGTTCTGTTCGGATGAATCCGGCGAAGTAGTAGAAGCCTCGACTGCGGCAGAATCGTCCGACGCTACGCCGTTACTATCTGCGTCATTCGTCGAAGTGCCATCGTTGGCCGACGCATCGCTCGCGTTAGAGCCGGTTTCAGAAACGGCACCGTCGGCAGCACCGTCCGCGGCCCCCGCGCCCTCACTCAACGTCGCAGCCTGAGCCACAGCCTCGGCAATGCCCTAGGCGCCCTCGGCCCACAGCTGAGACGGTGTGGTGCCAAAGGCCATCGCGAAGGCCAGGAATGCCACCAGGCCGCGCTTGGCTACGCCGCGCGCAATTGCGCCACGGCGATGCAACGAGGCGCGCTCACGCTCGTCCTCAAACATATCCATTTGTCCCCCATTGTCTGCACTTGGAGCATTGCCCAGCGGCTGCACCACGTCATCGCGAACATTGCGCTCGAGTACCCCCATCGGGGTCCCCCTTCCCTCCAGAGCCCAACGCGTACCGGCGGCATGCGCCACGGTCGCGTGCAAGATGGGAGGCGATCCGACTTAACCTTACCGACCCGGGCGCGCCGTCCGATCTGCGACGTGACCATCCCGGGCCAAGAGGAATTACGGTTACTGGTACAGCCGGGGACTTGCACCCCGATTCTCCCAAACGCGCAGGAAAACCGCGCATTCGTGCGTCTCCGCACCACCATCTAGGCCATCGATTATTACTGTCAGTATGGTAGCACGCAAAAGGGCCCCGCACACAGGCGAAGCCCAAGGTAAAAGCTATGGTTTGCGATAGGAAGGACTGTCGTCGGACCTTGCAAGAACAGCCCGTTTCAAAACTATGCCGGATTACGGGACTGATTCAGCACTTCGCAACCATATCTGCCATTTTCGAAAACCAACGACTCATCTATCTGCGGTTTTAAAAGGGCGAATTTCGGTATGCTCGAGGTTCGGCACTCCAGCCCCGTAAACCGGCATAGTTTTGCTCGAACCTGCCCACGCCGTCGCGACGCAAGGCAAAATGATCCGTTTTCCTCCGTCCCCCAGGGGTCATTAGCGCTTGCCGCCGTGACTGTTGCGCCAGATCTCGCGGCCCAGCATCAGCGCCAGCACCAGCGCACTCACGTAGCCCATAAAGCCAATGACCGGGATACCGAACACAACCGGCTCGATGCGCGCGTAGTACACCACCGACGAACCGATAAACAGACCGGCGATCACAATTGCCATCGACATGCGGTCGATAATCCCACCTAGCTGTCGCAGCGCCTTATCGCTGCTCATGATCTGCGTGTTCACCTTAAGCTGGCCGCGCGTGAGCATGCGCGACGCCAAGCCCAGATACTCGGCCGCCTCGAGCGAGCCTTTTGCCGCGCGATAGCTGCTCGCGGCGAAATCGCGCCCCATTTCGCGGACGCGCGCATAGGTGCTCTTCTCGTTTTTGATATGCGTCTGGATGATCTGGATCATGTTGACGTTGGGCATGTACTCGGTCAGCAGGCCCTCGAGTGTCACCATGCCGCGCGCGAACATCGTCACCACGCTCGGCAGCTCAACGTCGTTTTTGCGCGCCAGGTTTAGCAGCGAGGTCAAAAACTCGCCGATATCAAGATCCTTAAGATCGAGCCCCGCAAAGTCGGCGACGATAAAGTCCAAGTCAGACAAAAAGGCCGAATGGTCGAGCTCGGCCGAGTCGCCGCGCGTCACGGCAAAGCGCATGAGCGAATCCTTGAGCTTGGGCACGTCGCCCTCGGCCACGGCAAAAATCATATCCTTGACGATACCGCGGTCGTGGCTCGACATACGCCCGACCATGCCCAGGTCGATAAAGTAGACGATGCCGTCCTTGAGAATGATGTTTCCCGCATGCGGGTCGGCATGGAAAAAGCCGTCGTCGAGCACCTGCGTCGAATAGTCCTCGACAATCGCCGAGCCGATCTTTTCCAGGTCATAGCCCTCGGCCACCAGGCGCTCGGGATCGGCAATCGAGATGCCGTCGATGTAGTCCATGACCACCACGTGCTCGGTGCAAAGGTCCAGGTAGGACTTGGGGCACGACACGCCATGCACACTTTTGTGGAAGTCATAGAAATCGTTGAGGTTTTTGGCCTCGGCTAAAAAGTTGGTCTCCTCGCGAAACGAGGTCCACAGCTCTTCGACCACGCCATGCAGGTCCACAAACTGATCGGTGTTGACGAACTTGGAAACAATGCGCACCACCGAACGAATGATGTCGATGTCCTGCGCCATGACCTGTTGCGCACCGGGGCGCTGCACCTTAACGGCCACGTCCTCGCCGGTCACCAGGCGGGCACGGTGTACCTGCGCGAGCGACGCGCTACCGAGCGGGTTGGGGTCGATCGCGTCGAACATCTGCCCCAGGCGCTGGCCGTATTCCTCTTCCAGACAGCGGAGCACTACCTCATACGGCACAGGCTCTACGTCGGAGCGCAGGCGACGCAGCTCGTCGCAAAACCGCTGCGGCAAAATCTCGGAACGGTTAGCCAGAATCTGCCCCATTTTAACGAACATGGGGCCGAGCTCTTCGAGCAGGCGGCGCAGGCGCACCACCACCGGCGACACGACAACGCGCACGGACACCGATACGGATACCGACAATGACACAGACACCGACACCGGTACCGACACAGGCACCGACACCGGAACAACGACGGATCCGA
>CALKBB010000298.1 GCA_937989795.1 uncultured Collinsella sp.
TCGCTGACCTGGCGGATTTTCAACCACATTTTCGGTGAATTATGTGTGCGTGATATCGGCGGACGCTTGTTGCCTGGTCTTCCATACAATTACATGCTGTTTGAAAAGAAGCCGGACCATGGGTGCGCTTGGCGCATAAAAGGGAACTGGGTGGGAATCCCAGACAAGGCGGTTACTGTGTGCGGGGCTGTCCCGCGAGTCAGATTACTTGCCCACGGTCTTCTCGTGTCGAGGGTCTTTTGGGAGCCGCTGGATTCCGGTGAGCAGAAGATGACATCATATTTGCTCCAAGCATCCCGTATGCGATGCGGGGGGGCATTGCCGCATGCTGTCAGGTGCGGGCGTTTCGCTGTGTCCCGTTTCCCTTTACATGGTCGGCCTCGATTCTTATTGGGGTAGTGATCTTCCAGACCAAGGGGGAAAGGATGCTCAACAACATCCGAACAGGTACGAGGAAATTCCTCGTCGTGCTCATGGCGTTTATCTTTGCCAGTTCGAGCACGGGAATGACCGCGTTTGCCGAGGAGGTGAGCGCGGGCGTAGCCGCGGCGGCCGATCAGGTCACCGCGGCGGGCGATGCTGGGCAGGGCAGGCCTGATGAAGATGAGCCTTCTGCCGACGCTGAAACCGGCATGGCAGATGGCGGCAGCACACAGGAGCAGGAAAGCTCCGATGTTGCCGTGCGGTCTATTGCGTCCGAGGAGACGGTACCGGCTGCACAGGTCGAAGCAGCAGGTTCTTTCGCCAAGGTAGTGCACTCGGGCGAGACGGTGGTCGTCAACGATGCAGCCGATATGCCTGAGACCATTGAGGCGGGTGCGACCGTCAAGCTTGGCGCGAATATTTCGATGGGCACTGACCAGCAGATCGAGACCGTTGATGGCACCCTGGATGGCCAGGGCCATACGGTCACCATTAACGGCAAGGCCGTTGCGAACAATGTGACCGGCTCGATTCAGAACCTGGGCGTGACAGGCTCGGTCTCGAGCACCGACAATGTGGGCTCCATTGCCATGGAACTTTCTGGCACCATCCAGATGTACTGGTCCACAGCGAGTGTGAACCTTAGCGGCTGGATGGGCTGTGCCGGTGGCCTGGTCGGCGGTATGACGTCCGGAAAGATCGTCAATTCCTATTTTGCCGGCTCGGGCGTTGAGATGAACGGTGGCCTGGTCGGTGAGGCTCAGGCCGGATCGCTGCTGAACTGCCTATATACCGTAGGTTTTTCGCCTGCCGAGATGAACTATGGCGGCTTTAACAAGGGAAACGCGGCTAAAGCCGCCGACCTCTCTTCTGCTGAATCACTCGCCGTGCTCAATACTGATGTGCCGTCGACTGGCTTTTCCTGGGTGTCCAACGGTGGCCTGCCTTTGCTTGTGAGCGGCTCTGCCCCCGTCGTTGTCAATAAGGACGCGCTCGTCGCGGCTATCACGGCCGCCGAGGCGCTCAATGAGTCAGACTACACAACGGATTCCTGGTCCGCCTTTGCCGCTGCTCTTGCTGACGCCAAAATCGTCAACGATAACGACGATGCATCTCAGTCCGATGTAAATGCGGCGGTCAAGACGCTCAATGACGCCTCGGATGCGCTTGAGAAAAAGAAGCCGACGGCTCCCGTCGCCCAGCCGGAGAGCGTCAAGCACATCTCGTCGCAGGATGACTTCATGTATATGAACGTCAAGGATGCGAGCAACTACTATGTGCTCGATAGCGACATTGTGATTGATGACGAATGGTTCTTCGGACCCACAGGCGAGTTCAATTGCACGTTTGACGGGCAGGGCCACACTATTACCTTCGACAACGGGGGAGGTGTTAAGTCTCTGTTTGCGAGCGTTGGCTCCACCGGCGTCATCCAGAATGTCTCTTTTGCCGGTGAGCTCAAACAGGCCGTAGACGGCAAGTCGTTTGGTCCGCTTGGCAATCAGGTAAAGGGCTCTGTCATTAATTGCTCCACGTCCGTTACGGGTAAGGGCGTTGCCGGCTTTGGCCGTACGCTCAAGGGCGGCGTGATCTCCAATTGCATGTCCACCGCCGCTTCGACCGGCGGCGTGCTCTTTGCGAGCTACGACTCCGGACAGCTCATCAATACGTATTGGCAGGAGGGCCTTACCAACAAGGTCGTCTTTCCCGCGGACGCGCTCGTTAACTCCTATGCCGTCGATACCGATGACATGAAGACAGCGACCTTTGTCGAAAACCTCAACGTCAATCGTGGCGAAAACGGTAGCGTGTGGGGCATGGGGTCTGATGGCTTTCCGCACTTCGGTGAGAATCTAGACTACGAGTCTTCCGAGAGCCCTGCTGCAAGCAATAAGTACGGGGTGAAGTTCACGTCTGCCCGTACCGGCAAGACCGTAACTGCTGCCGATGGTGTGCTCTGCCCGTCTCCCGACGACGTTGTGGTGGGCGAGAACGGTGCCGCCTGCGTTTCGGGCACGCTTGAGCTCGATGGCCTGCCCAAGGATGCCAAGGTGACCTGGGGTACCCCAGATGCCAACAGTGGTGATATCGCCGTTAACGAGGAAACGGGCCTGCTGCACGTGTATAACGACGCCGTAGGTACGGTGACCGCCACGCTCCACAAGGACGACGGCACTACCGAGAACGTCGCGACCGTTGTGGTCAAGGCGGTGTCCAAACCGATCGATGATTTTCAGATTTGGTATAACGGCGCAAACGTGACGGGCGGCACTATTGCGGTTGCGGGTTCCGAGGTCAAGAATCTTGAAGTCCGTGTTCATTACACCGATGCCGCCGAGGGCGAGTACACTCCTGTTTCCTATGCGCGTTTTCGCTTTGCCGGCACGCCTGCGAATGTACTTCACTCCAATCCCGGATCCGCCTGCTTTTATTTTAAGAAGTCGGGCGAGGCCACGATTCGGGTGTCTTCACGCGCAAATCTCGATATCGCCTCCAAGAGCGTGACGGTCACGTCGAGCTATGTGCCAGCGACGAGCGTCTCGCTTGGCTATAACGAGGACGGCGAGACTGTATATCTGCACGGTCGCAATCCGCTTGCCAAAGGCGCCTTCCTGACCGATAAGGCTGCGCCGGTTGTGGGACCCGAAAACGCGAGTGGTCGCACGTGCTACACGGTCACCTCGAGTGATTCTGCGGTTGCCGAGTACACTACGAGTGGCGAGATTGGCTTTACGCCGTATAAGGCCGGTAAGACGACGTTTGAGGCGACGGTCGAAAACCAGGACGGCAGCGTCATCTCCTCGGGTAAGCGAGAGGTTACCTACGCTTACCGGAACCCGCTGAAGTCGGTGACAATCACGAATGTCCCCGCGTCCGTTAAGGCCGGTAAGACCGTCGAACTCAACCTGGGTTATACGGGTGAGAACGATGCCGAGGGCTGGAGTGTTTCCGAGCCCGGTATGAAATGGAGCGTGACGACCGAGGAAGGTCGGGATGCCTCGGATGCCGTGAGTATCGACCGACGCGCTCTTGGTGATTGGAAGCACGTTGACGGTGCTCCTGACGACGGCTTGTTTGTGGCGAGCGGCGCCTATGTCCTGACGGCGAACAAGGCCGGTACCTATACGGTGACCGGTACGCCGATCGATCAGACTGCCGGTGCCCAGGCCATCTCCTTTGAGATTACGGTTGACGGAATCGTTGCCTCGCCGGATAACGAGGCAAAGGCCGACGAAGGCGCCCTTTCTGCTGCCAAGTACTTTGACGTCAACCGTACGATCGATGCGTACACCTATGGTCAAGAATGGGAGATTTACGCCTTCGCAACGTCGGGGCGCAAGATTGACGACGCACTGATCGCGAATTACAAGAAGTCCCTTACCGTCCATAAGGCCGAGTGGTCGGGCAACACCGCCAGGGTGACTGATTGCGAGCGAGTTGCGCTTGCGCTAACCGCGCTTGGCGAGGATATCACCTCTTTCGATGGCGTGAATCTCATTGCCGACATTTGCTCTCACGAAGATCTTGTGGCTTCGGCGAACAACGTGGTCTATGCGCTGATTGCCCTTGACGAGGCGGGTATTTCGAATGAGGTGTTGCGTGCGTCCGGCTCTTCTTGGACGCGTGCTCAGCTTGTTTGCGCGCTGCTTTCGTTCCAGAATCCCGACGGCGGTTTCACCATCGATGCGGGCGGTGCGAGCAACGTCGATATGACCGCTATGGCACTTCAGGCGCTTGCGCCCTATGTCGATGATGACGCGTGCGCCGTCGCCCTGGCCTCGAATGGCCAACCTTCTGTTGCATCTGCTGTCGACAATGCGCTCGGCTTCCTTAGGGGCCAGATGAACGGCCTTTGCGATTTTGGGTCCGTCGAGTCTAATGCACAGGTGCTGCTCGCCCTTGTGGCTCTTGGCAAGGATCCCGTAAATTCCAAGAACGGTTTTGCAACGGGTGCAAATAGCCTGATTGCTGCAATCTGCGCCTACGAAGTTGCCGACGGCAAGGGCTACGCCCATACCATGGGATCCGACGGTAAGCCCGGCAATGCCAACGCGCTTGCGACTGTACAGGCCTTACGAGCCCTTTCGGCCTATAAGTCCGCAGGGTCCGGTGTGAGCTGGTCCAAGATCGGTGGCGTAAAAGCCGGTGTCGTCGAACCGGGCGGCTCGAAAAAGCCCGTGACGCCCGAGGTACCCGTTCCTACGGTCCCGACGAAGAATCCGACGCCCGCGGTCATGCCGACCGGTTCGCAGAGGGGCGATGGCTCCGGCGATAAGCAGGGCGGTTCTGGGACGCAGGAAGTTGTTGCTTCGCAGGATGGCTCGAAGTCGGAGATGTCGCAGAATGTGGATGCCAACAAGGGCGAGTCCGATAAGAAGTCCGGCTCCG
>CALKBB010000299.1 GCA_937989795.1 uncultured Collinsella sp.
TTGACTTCTATGCGCCGCAGGAGTTCACGGCCGAGGACGGTCGCCATATTCTAATCGGCTGGATGGGCATGCCCGATGAGCCGACCTATGGCAACGCACCGACCGTGGTGTGCGGCTGGCAGCACTGCATGACGGTGCCGCGCGAGCTTACGGCCGGTGGCGGCGGCGTGGTACTGCAGCAGCCGGCGCGCGAGATTGAGCACCATTATGCCTCGGTGCGTGTAAGGGAGGGCTCGTTGGAGGTTGCCGGCGATACCTGCTTTGACGTTGTTGTCGACGGTGTTGACGGCGCGTTTACCGCGACCGTTGATGGCGAGCTGAAGCTGGCGTTTGTGCCCGCCGAGGGCGAACTGCCCTCGCGCTTTGAGATGCGATTTACCGATGGGGGTCGCGCTTCTGCCGGTTGCGGTCGTACCGTGCGTTGGGAGCCCGTCGACGAGGTTCGTAATGTGCGCATTGTCGGCGATGTCTCGTCGGTCGAGGTGTTTGTGAACGATGGCGCGCTCGTGTTTTCGACACGCATCTATCCCGAGGCCTATGGCGTGTCCGTTGACGCCCCGGGTGCGAACGTAAACTATCATACGCTCAGCATTTAGGCGAGTCGTCGCATATCGGCGCTATACTGCAGCCGTTGCCCACGATGTGGGGAACACCCGCATCGTGGGTTTTTGCTTATGAAGGGACGGTGCCGTGTGGATGTACAGCAGCTAGAAGAGGCCTGGGCTTTGAGGTCCAGTGCGCGCGAGGCGCGTCTTGTTGCGGCCCCGCATGTGCCGGCGGCTCTGTCGCTGCTGGGTATTGTGCGTCCCGGTGACCGTCTGGTGGCCTTTGCGGATGACTTTGCCGATGCGTTTGCGCACGGCTTTGAAGGCTATGTTGTTCTCGTGGACCCGCCGTCGGTTGCGGCGTTTACTGCCGCGTCCGAGGATTTTGATGCTTCGTTTGATGCCGAGGGGCCGCACCTGTGGTGGTTTGTGAACTCTATCGGCGGGTTTGGTCTGCGCGTTCCCGATCTTCGTGCGTTAGGCCGCGCAGCGCGTGAGGCTCATGCGCTGCTCGTGGTGGATAACACCGTGGCTGGTGTCTTTGGGTGCGATCCGTTGCGCTTGGGTGCCGTGCTGTCACTTGAGGCGCTCGACCGTGTGTGCGCTGGTAAGGCTCCGCGCAAGTTGGTCGCCGCTTCGGTGGCGCGCTCGAAGCTCAAGCGCCATCGTGTGGATGCTGCTGCCGAGTGCGCGCACGTATTGTTTGCAGGCTGCGGTGCTTTGGCACTCGACCTTTCTACCGAGGAGACCGACGTGCTGGAGCGTGGGCTTTCCTCGCTTAACGCCCGCATGCAGGCGCATTTCGACCGCGCCCGTGCGCTGGCCGAGTATCTGGCCGCCAACGAGATGGTGCGCAACGTGCGCTATCCCGGACTGAGCTCGCATCCCGACCATGCGGTTGCAACTGGAATCCTCGAGCACGGCTTTGGTCCGGCAGTTGAATTTGACCTTATCGAGCGTAGCGCGGGCGAGCTGTTCGACGCTTTGCCGGGGGAGTTTCGCACATCGCCTGCCGGCGGCGCAACGACGCGTCTTTCGGCTCCACGCGGCAGGCAGGGGAGCACCATCCGCCTCTTCGCCGGTACCGACGACCCCCTGACAGTAGCCGCAACCCTAGATACCGCCCTCCGCAAGTAGCTAATCTGTTGACTCATCGGGGCGCGTGCCACGAAAACGGCCTATCTACTACGTTTAAGCCGTAGGGGTCGACCATGCACGCCTATTTTGAAAATCGCCAAGCTGTCTGCCAGCGGTTTTAATATCATAATGTCCGGTATGGTCGAGGGTATTCAGCTAAACGTAGTAGATGGGCCCTTTTTGTTGCGCGAGCCTTAATCCGAGGGCGCGGAGGACAACAATTCAGCCCCAAAAGGACTACTCTGCGTTGATGCTGGCGATGAGGTCGTTTGCTTTGGTGGCGATGACGTTGTTGATGTCGGCCTGCAGCTCCTCGTAGACTTCGATGGCTCGCTCGCCGGCGGGGGTGAGCGTGGATCCGCGGGCGCCGTCGCGCTCGATGAGCTTGCAGCCCAGCTGGCCTTCGGCTTCGTTCACGATGCGCCATGCCTTGGAATATGCCATGCCCATGCTCTTGGCGGCGCGGTTGAGCGAGTGCTCGCGGGCGATACCTTGCAGCAGCAAGACGCAGCCGTGGCCGAAGACGCCCGGCAAATCCTTGTCGCACGCTTGAATGACCAACTTTGCCGTCGTCTTGTACTTCATATGCTCCACGTCTCCCCGCTAAAGTGTTTGCTGGGCAAACGCAAAGCCTGCGTCAAACCCTCGTGTGCTCTTCTTAAATCATGCATTGTAGCAGTCAAAGTGCGTTAAGATACTTCCCCAGTATTGGGCGCCCAAGGTTGGGCTGGGTCCTACGAGGCCTGCAGCCGACCGGTCGCATGGAAAAAGGAGAAACATGGCTACGTTCTTTCCCGGTGAGTCCCACACGTTTTCGGAGTATCTGCTGGTCCCTGGTTACTCGTCCTCGCAGTGCATCCCCAACAACGTCTCTCTTAAGACGCCGTTAACCCGCTTTAAGCGCGGTGAGAAGCCGGCAATCACCCTGAACATCCCCATGGTTTCCGCCATCATGCAGTCCGTCTCGGGCGTCGACATGGGTGTCGCGCTCGCTACCGAGGGTGGCCTGTCCTTCATTTACGGTTCCCAGAGCGCCGAGTCCGAGGCCGCTATGGTCAAGGCCGTCAAGGATCACAAGGCCGGCTTCGTTCAGTCCGATTCCACGCTGACCCCCGACATGACCATGGAGCAGGTCATCGAGCTCAAGGAGAAGACCGGTCACTCCACTATGCCGGTTACCGACGACGGCACTCCCAAGGGTAAGCTCCTGGGCATCGTCACCAGCCGTGACTATCGCCCCAGTCGCGATGACCACCAGACGAAGGTCTCCGAGTTCATGACCCCGCGCGAGCAGCTCATCGTGGGCGACAAGAACATCAGCCTCAAGGTTGCCAACGATGTCATCTGGGACAACAAGCTCAACGCCCTGCCCATCGTCGACGACAACGATCACCTCATGGGCATTGTCTTCCGCAAGGACTACGACAGCCACAAGACCAACCCCAACGAGCTGCTCGATAACGACAAGCGCTACATGGTCGGCGCCGGTATCAACACCCGCGACTATGCCGAGCGCGTGCCGCTGCTCATCGAGGCCGGCGCCGATGTCCTGTGCATCGACTCTTCCGAGGGCTTCAGCGAGTGGCAGAA
>CALKBB010000300.1 GCA_937989795.1 uncultured Collinsella sp.
TGCGTCATCTGGTGGTAGAGCATGCGCGCGGGATGGGCGGCGCAGACCTTGGCAGATGCTTCGCCGCGGGTGCGCAGTTCTGCGGGCCACTCCCAAAAGGCCTTGAGTCCGCACTCCTCTTTGACGGTCATGAACTCACAGTAGGGGATGAGCCAGTCCTCGTTGGCCTGGATAAAGTCATCAAAATCGGCCGGCTTGTCGGCAGCAAAGCGCTCAGCGGCGCGGTCGAGAATCTGACGGCGACCGCCAAAGATAGCGCCGTAGTCGACATTGCTGGGGTTGGATCCCAGATACACACCATCGATATCGCGCTGCTCCAGATACCCTGCCTCGATAAGCTCGGCAAAGTCGATAAAGTTGGGGTTGCCTGCGCGGGCCGAGAACGACTGATAGGGCGAATCGCCATAGCTGGTCGTCGTAAGGGGCAGAATCTGCCAGTAATGTTGTTTGCACGAGGCGAGAAAATCGACGAAGTCGTAGGCATTCCAGCCAAAGCCGCCGATTCCGTATGGTCCGGGCAGAGATGAGACGGGCATGAGGACGCCGCTTGCACGCTCCATGAATGCGCTCACCAACCTTCTTGTTGTGGGGTCGGCCTGCCGATGGGTGTGCAGTCCGCCTCCGATGTTCTGATTCGACACGCCTATTGTAAAACATGTTGTTTAAACATGTACAGGCAAGATAAAAAAGTTGGTCGATTTTCGGCGAATGGCTACATGCTATGAAAAAGCCCCGACCTCACAACGTGAGATCGGGGCAAGAACGGTATGTAGGTTTTTGCTACTCGGCGTCGGCGAAGCCGTTGGGGTTGTGGCTCTGCCAGTTCCAGCTATCGCGGCACATGTCCGCGATGTCGTACTGGGCCTTCCAGCCCATCATGCGCTCGGCCTTGGAGGCATCGCACCAGTTGGCAGCGATGTCGCCGGCGCGGCGCTCGCGGATCACGTAGGGCAGCTCCTTGCCACAAGCCTTGGAGAAGGCGGCGACGACCTCGAGTACCGAGGTACCGGTGCCGGTGCCCAGGTTAAAGATCTCGACGCCGGTCTTGCCGTTCATCCAGTTGAGGGCGGCAACGTGGCCCGAGGCCAGGTCACAAACGTGGATATAGTCGCGCACGCCGGTACCGTCGGGGGTGGGGTAGTCATTGCCAAAGACCTGAACGGCCTCGAGCTTACCCACGGCAACCTGCGCGACATAGGGCACCAGGTTGTTGGGGATACCCTTGGGGTCTTCACCGATGAGACCGCTCTCATGCGCGCCGATGGGATTGAAATAACGGAGTAGCACGACGTCCCACTCGGGGTCGGCGGTGTGGACGTCCATAAGGATCTGCTCGATCATCCACTTGGTCCAGCCATAGGGGTTGGTTGCGGGCTTCTTGGGGTCTTCCTCGGTGACGGGCGGGTTGTCCGGATCGCCGTAGACGGTCGAGGAGCTCGAGAAGATGATGGACTTGCAGCCATGGTTGCGCATGACGTCGATGAGCACCAGGGTGTTCTCGATGTTGTTGTGATAGTACTCGACGGGCTTGCTCACCGACTCGCCGACGGCCTTAAAGCCGGCGAAGTGGATGACGCGGTCGATCTGATGGGTGTCGAAGATCTTGTTCATGGCCTCGCGGTCGAGCACGTTGGCCTCGTAGAAGGTGAGGTTCTTGGCGGCCTCGTCGCCCACGATGGTCTTGACGCGGTCGACGGCGACGGCGCTGGAGTTGGAGAGATCATCGACGATGACGACCTGGTAGCCACCCTCGAGCAGCTGAACGACGGTGTGCGAGCCGATAAAGCCGGCGCCACCGGTAACGAGGACGCAGGTGTCTTTGGGGTCGAGTGCTTTGGACATGTAGTCTCCTATCGAATCAGGAACACTTCTTTAGGGGAGTATAGCGCAGGCGGGGACGCCCAAATCGTGCGCTGTAGGAAAAGCAGAGGAGCATGTTAACGTACTTATAGAAATGCTGCGTGGGCATAACCTCGACTTTGACGTTTGCATACGAGCCGTCGACCATACGGTTTCCTGCCGTTCGTGGAAATCGTTGGGACGCGCCGTATGTACGCTAATATGTATGAGTTGAGCGACATATAAATAAACATGTAACGGAGTACATATGTCACCAAACAGCGATCCCATCCTTTCCCAGGAGCTCTCGCGCCGCACCGCCCTCAAGGCTTTATTCGGCGCCGCTTCTGCAGCCGTTCTTTTTGGTCTGCCCGCTCGCGCCCGTGCGGCGGAGGCCACCAAGGAAACCACCGACAAGCTCAATGCGGCCCAGGCCCAGCTCGACGAGGTCCAGGCTCAGCTCGATAGCATTGCGGGCGAATACGCGGCGCTGGCCAACAAGAACGCCCAGACTCTCAGCGATATCGAGGGCGTACAGGGCCAGATCGACGACACGCAGACGCAGATTGACGAAAAGAAGGCCGAGCTCAAAAAGAAGCGCGACGATCTTTCCGATCGCGTTTCCGCCAGCTATAAGTCGGGCGGCACCAATATCCTGTCACTGCTGCTCGCCTCGGGTTCGTTTGAGGAGCTCGTCGCCAATGCACACTATGTTGAGAAGATCAACAAGAGCGACCGCGACGCCATCGAAGATATCCAGACCATCCAGGAAGAGCTTGATGCGCAAAAGACCGAGCTCGAGTCGCAGAAGGCCGACTTAGAGAAGCTCAAGGACCAGCAGACTGCCCAGATGCAGGACATGCAGGCCAAGCAGCAAGAAGTCCAGACCGTGCTGAACGGTCTTTCCGACGACGTCAAGGAGCTCATGGCTCAGCGCGATTCCGAGATCCTCGCTGCTGCCCAGGCTGAGGAGGCCGCTAGGAAGGCCGCCGCTGCCGCGGCCGCCGCGAACAAGAACAATTCCTACTCGGGTGGTTCGAGCTCGGGCGGTGGATCGTATGCGCCCGGAACCCCGCAGCAGAATGCCGGCTCGGGCAAGCAACAGGCCGTCGTCAACGCGTGCTACTCCACGCCTTCGCCGGGCCAGAACTGGTGCGCGGCGTGGGTTACCAATGTCTTCCGTAACGCCGGCGTTGGCTACTTTGGCGGTAACGCGTGCGATATGTTTAACGCATGGTGCTATAGCTCCGACCGCTCGGCGCTGCAGGTGGGCATGATCGTGGCCGATTCCTCGCACAGCGGCACGGGTGCTCCGGGCCTTATCTACGGTCATGTGGGTATCTATGTTGGCGGCGGTATCGTTATGAGCAACGAGGGTGCCATTACGTCTAAGTCGCTTGATTCGTTTATTAGCTTCTATGGCACTGGCTCTG
>CALKBB010000301.1 GCA_937989795.1 uncultured Collinsella sp.
TCTAACGAACCGCGTTTTTTGTTGACGCTGCGCGAGCCCCGGGCACCCCATCTTGCCCCCTCAATCGTCGGTCGCGTACATAAAGTACGCTTCCCTCCTCTTTCGCGGCAACCTGGGGCACCCGGAGCCCGCTCGCTGTTGTGGCCGGGGGAGTGAGTCTTCCGTTCTTTTCACTAATCGATCGATTCGTCCCAGGAGGCTCGAGCCCGAGAGGGAGCGAGCGTTTTGGGGTGTGGCTGTGGCGTTGTTTGCCTCGAATGACAGCTTTGGGCGTATCATCGTGGGCATCTCGCAAAACCTCGTTGCAAGGGAGGCTCACCCCATGGCTGCAGAAAAGTCCTCTTCGCGCTCATGGATGTCCGATGCCGCGATCTATCAGATCTACCCGCGCTCGTTTAAGGATTCGACTGGTTCGGGTCTGGGGGATATCGCGGGCATTACCCAGCAGATGGACTATCTTGAGCGGCTGGGCATCGAGGCCATCTGGCTGAGCCCGTTTTACCCTTCGCCTCTTGTCGATGGCGGCTATGATGTGGCGGACTACTGCGATGTCGACCCACGTCTCGGCTCGCTTGACGACTTCGATGACATGATCGCTGCGGCTCACGCGCGCGGCATCAAGGTCATCGTCGACATCGTGCCCAACCATTCATCCAACCAGCACCCCTGGTTCAAAGCCGCTCTTGCCGCCGGCCCCGGATCGCCCGAACGCGCCCGTTATATCTTCCGCGATGGTCGCGGCGAGCATGGCGAGCTGCCTCCCACCAATTGGAATGCCAACTTTGGCGGCCCCGCCTGGACGCGTGTTGCGGACGGTCAATGGTATCTGCACATGTTTACGCCCGAGCAGCCGGACTTTGACTGGTCATGCCCCGAGGTTCACGCGTTCTTTTGCGACGTCCTGGCGTTTTGGAGCGATCGAGGCGTCGATGGCTTTCGCATTGATGTGGCGCACGGTCTCGCCAAGGATCTCGACCGCGATGACCTCGACCGGTGGCATCTCGCCGAGGGCGATGACATGGTTGACGACGGCACCCATCCGCTGTGGGACCGCAACGAGGTCCACGAGATCTATCGCGAGTGGCGCCGCGTGTTCGACCGCTATAATCCGCCGCGCAGCGCCGTTGCCGAGGCGTGGGTGCTGCCCGAGCGCCAGTATCTCTACGCGCGTCCCAGCGAGCTTGGCCAGACATTCAACTTTGAGTTTGCCAAGGCCACTTGGACCTATGATGACATGCACGCTGCAATCGAGGAGGGCTTGAAGGCAGCTATCGAATCCGATTCCGCCTCGACCTGGGTACTCTCCAACCACGACGTGCCGCGCGTGGCGACGCGCTATGCCCTGCCGCAAATCAAGGCGACGCGCTACCACCAGATTGCGCTCGACTGGCTCTTACGCGACGGGTCGTCTTATGACGAGGACCGTGAACTCGGCGAGCGCCGCGCGCGGGCGGCCCTTTTGCTTGAACTGGCGCTTCCGGGCTCGGCATACGTGTATCAGGGTGAGGAGCTCGGCCTTTTTGAGGTGGCTGATATCCCGTGGGCTGCACTCGAAGACCCTACTGCGACCAATACGCACGGACCGAAGCGTGAGAAGGGGCGCGACGGCTGTCGTGTGCCCCTGCCGTGGGTAGCGGCGGACGATCCCGCGCAGGGCGGATCGTTTGGGTTTTCGCCGGCGGACGCTGATGCGGCGCCCCATCTGCCGCAGCCTGCATGGTTTTCCGATTATGCTGCCGATAGGGAAGAAGTGGACCCGACATCGATGCTTGCGCTCTATCGTGACGCCCTCTGGCTGCGGCGCAAGCTGCGCGGGTGCGCCAACGATCTTGCGTGGCTCGATCTTGATGGGCGCACCGGTCTTGCGGATGGTGCCGAGGGCGCTGAGGGCGGCGTCATCGCCTATCGCCGCGATAACGGCTGGGCGTGCGTGACGAACTTCGGTGCAGCACCCGTGGAGCTGCCGGCGGGCAGGGTCCTGCTCACCTCATCAGCGCTTGCAGACGGCAGACTCGCGCAGGACAGCTCTGCCTGGATCATGCTCGGTGAGATGTAAGGGCCTCTTGCGGCGAGTTTGCGTTTGCCTGCGCCTTCCGTGGTGGCTGATGTCTTCGCGAGGTTCGCGAGGGCGTCGCAAAACTTTTCAAAAAAAAGTTCTTGCATAGGATGCGGGCATCACGTAAGATTAATCCGCGTAAGCGGACATGGCTCAGTTGGTAGAGCACAACCTTGCCAAGGTTGGGGTCGCGGGTTCGAGCCCCGTTGTCCGCTCCATTTGGGCGTTTAGCTCAGGGGGAGAGCGCTTCCCTGACACGGAAGAGGTCAGAAGTTC
>CALKBB010000302.1 GCA_937989795.1 uncultured Collinsella sp.
TTAAATCCTTGACCGGGCTCCTCGCCAAGCTGCTCCGAAATCGCGACCCCCAGGCCCACCGACTCATCGCCATCGTCTTCGTACGTATGTAGAACATAGGAAATGCCGGCGCTTTCCAGCTCGCGCATCGCATTGGTTTTTGGCGTCTTTACAGCCTTTGCCATGACATATCCTTTCCCTCGCATTCGGACGCAAGGATTAAGTATATGTCCAATTCGGCTGCATACGTCACTTCGGCACAGCAAGCGCCATCGAATCACAAGGAGTCGATGGCGCCCATAAACTGAATCGCCTATTTATTGAGCATCAAGTTGAGCCTGACGCTCCCGGTCACGCCTGAGCAACGGCGCCAAAAACTTGCCCGTATAACTCTGCGGACAGTCCGCAACCTGCTCCGGTGTACCCGAAACCACGACGGTTCCGCCGCCGTTACCGCCCTCGGGACCCATATCGATCAGGCGGTCGGCAACCTTGATGACATCAAGGTTGTGTTCAATCACCAGCACCGTGTTGCCCGCATCGACCAAGCGCTGCAGTACATCGAGCAGCTGGCGGACGTCCTCAAAATGAAGGCCGGTCGTCGGCTCGTCCAAAATATAGAACGTCTTGCCCGTCTGGCGTCGATGAAGCTCCTTGGCGAGCTTCACACGCTGCGCCTCGCCGCCCGAAAGCGTCGTGGCGGGCTGGCCCAGGCTCACGTAGCCCAAGCCTACATCGTACAGCGTCTGGAGCTTGCGCTTAATCTGCGGGATATTCCCAAAGAAGGCCAGCGCCTCGGTAACGCTCATGTCGAGCACGTCCGAGATGGTCTTGCCACGATAGGTGACCTCGAGTGTCTCGCGGTTGTAGCGTTTACCGCCGCAAACTTCGCAGGGAACGTAGATATCGGGAAGGAAGTGCATCTCGATCTTGATCTGTCCGTCGCCCTTGCACGCCTCACAGCGCCCGCCACTCACATTAAAGGAGAAACGACCTGGCGAGTAGCCGCGCGCCTTCGACTCCGGCGTACTCGCAAACAGTGCGCGAAGATCATCCCACAGGCCGATATAAGTAGCAGGGTTGGAACGCGGCGTGCGGCCAATCGGCGACTGGTCGATATCAATAACCTTATCGATACACTCGATGCCCTCGATTTTTTTATACGGACCCACAGGGCGCGTCGAACGGTGAATGGCATTCGTAAGGGCAGGCGCAATGGTGTCGGTAACCAGGGAGCTCTTGCCCGATCCCGACACGCCGGTAACAACCGTAAGCGTACCAAACTCGATCTTGGCGGTAACGTTTTTGAGGTTGTTGGCTCGAGCGCCCGTAATTTTAAGGCAGCCACGACCGGGCTTGCGCCGTTCATCAGGCACCCGGATCATTCGTTTGCCGGTCAGATAAGCGCCCGTCATCGACTCAGGACAAGCCATGATATCGGCAG
>CALKBB010000303.1 GCA_937989795.1 uncultured Collinsella sp.
CCTGCGGCCCCGCCGCTTTATGCCGATGCGTAACGAGCGCTAGCGCTCCATATTGGGGACGATGCTGCCTTCGGTCACCGCATGCACGGCAAGACGCATGATGTTGTCGTAGCCGGTCTTGCTCAGGATCTCCGAAATGCGGCGCTTGACGGTGCCCTCGCTCATAAACAGCTCGGCCGCGATTTCGCGACGGCTCTTGCCCTCGCAGGCAAGGCGCAAAATCGACAGCTCGACATCATCGAGTGCCGCCGTGCCCGAAAAAATGCTCTCGGGCGGCTTGGGAAACGTGCAATAGCCCGCCAGCGTGGAGCGCATCACGGCGAACAGCTCGTCGATACCGACGTTCTTGTACACAAAGCTATCGACGCCCGCCTCGCGGGCCTGATCGACAAAGGTGATCTCGGGCATGCCGGTCATGATAATGATGCGACACTCGGGCAGCCGCTCCTTGATGCGCGCCGCCGCCACGATGCCGTTTGAATCGTGTTCGGTGCACACGTCCATCAGTATCATGTCCGGGCGCTCCTTGAGCGCGGCACCCAAGGCCTCGGAGGCATCGGCGATGGCGGAAACAACGGTCATATCGGGCTGGTCGCCAACGGAGCGCGCCAGGCTCTCGCGCAGGATGGCCTGGTCTTCGACTATAAGGACGCGGATCATGAGCTTCTCCTTTGGGACGTATCGCTGGCGTTAAGCGGAATGGATACCGTAAGCGTAAAGGGCGGGGCGGCATGGACCTCTAGGCTGCCACCCAGATCTTGCGCGACATGCCTCATACCTGGGATACCCGTTCCCTCGCGATACGATACGGGGGCCGGGGACCCGTCGTTAGAAATCGTCATGCGTGCGACGGCGTCAGCATCCGTCCCCTCCTGCCACAGGCGCACATGGACCCGATGCGCCTGCGCATGCTTGGTGGCATTGGTCGAGGCCTCGCGAATAATCTGCAAAAATGCGGCGGCGACACGCGCGTCCTCAGGCAGCGCACCCTCAACATCGATCTGCACACTCACCAGGCCAAAAGCATGGACGATATCACCCAGCTGCTCTGCAGGCTCGCTGGCACCGCCACTGCGCAAATCGGCGGCAATTGAGCGCAGCAACGGGTCAATCTGCTCGAGCGACTCGTCGTCCAGGCGCCCCTCCTCCAAATAGCGATGGAGAATGGACAGGCGCTGCCCGATCACATCGTGAACGCGGGCGCGCATACGTAGGTAGGCCGCATTGTCGGCAACCTTTTTAACTTCTTCGATCTGGGCCTGGAGCTCTTGGCCCGCGAGCTCAAGCAGGTGGTTGGCTTGCGCCAGGCGGTCGTAGGCGTGTGCGTATTCCGTCACGTCCAGGCCGACGACGCGCTCGAACGGACGGCCCGAGACCGTAACGGAGTCACGCACGAACAGACGAATCTCGGAAGGAGAGATCTCGACCACGGCGCGATCCCAACCAAAGCGATCAAGGTCGATATGGGCGCGATTAGCGCTGCTTTCGGGCATTTGCATGCTGAGTTTGCGCAGGTCATTCCATGTGCCGCTCATGTCACCTAGATCAGTGGGCATATGAAGTTCCAACAGGTTTTTGCGCATGCAGCGGTTCATAAGCAGCAGACGGCCCCTCGGGTCCAGATACAGGATGCCCACGGGAATCACGTTGATGGTCTCGATCGTCGAGAACGCGGTGATATCCTCCTGGCGGTTACGGACGTCCATCAAGAGCGCCGCGATGGAACGGAACAGGAAGAACGCTCCCTCTGCGATAAGGACAACGGTCCACGCCGAGCCCATGGCAAAAACCACCGGCGGTGTAACGGCGACAACAAGCAGCAGCTCGACCAGCATGACGGGGCGACGATAGTGCACCATAAGTACCACGCCATAGGCAAAGATTGCGGCATTGAGCCACAACGCTCCGCCCATTGCCCTGGCGCAAACGTCAAGCGGCGCCACCAGATACGAGCCAGACGACGCGAATAAGATGAGCGCCGAAACCACCAGGTGAAGCACAAGGCTCGCCTCGTAGGCGCAAATCACCTTACGGTTATAGGACGAGCGGCGCGATGCGATGAGCGGGACGTGAATCGTCTGCAGACACGCAGCCAGGGCAAAGACAACATCGAGCGCAACGATTTGGGGAAGGATGAGCGAAATCTGCATCGTCACTCACCCGCCCTCGGCATCAAGACGATCATGCGCAGCTGGCCGGGCTCGCCCTCAAGGCGATATGCCACATTACGCCCCTGCAGCTCGTTCTCGAGCTCACGCGCGGCTGGCGTCTGCGACAAGTCCTCCTCGTCGTTAGAGAAAAGCGTGGCGCGCAGCTCAACACTGCATCGGTCGTGGTCGCCCAAGTGATACATAAGCGCCGGATGGTCGGTGGTGTAGGCAAAAAACGCAAAGTCATACACGCAGTCATACAGGGCGCTTACCGTGTTGGCGTGCATCGGGCGCCGTATGACGATAATCGAAGCGCAATCGATCTCGATGGTGCGCAGGTCGCTTGCGAGCTCGTTGGCAATGAGCTGAATGCGGTCGCGATCAAAACCGCTCTCCCCGTGCTGTGCCAACGTGAGCGACCCTTTGCGCTTGCAATAGGCGACGAGCATCTTGGCGCGCTGCAGCATGCGGTAACGCTCGTGCGAAGATGCCTCGTCGGTCAACGGCGGCAGCGAGCTCAGCAGGTCGTACATCCCTTCGAGCGCGCGGGCAAGCGCCTGGTCCACGTCTTGGACCAGCAGGGTCTCGGCCTCTTGATCTGCCAAATGCGTCTTAAGGTCGTAGTCGGCGGCGAGCAGCTCGTTTTGACGCTGCAGCTCCATGCGACGATGTGCCAGTTCACGGTTAAGCTCGTTGAGCTCCGACACGTCTTGGGCAAGCAGGGCCAATCCGCCCAGCAGTGGAAAGGCACGGTACATCACATCGGGATCGGACGCCACGGCAAAGGCATGGGCGCGGCCGTGCTCCTGGGTCCGCAACTCCTCGCGCACGCCTACCGGCATTGGCTTTGACACCGGCGTGGCATAGACCTCCTGCAGGTCGCGCGTTAGAACTTTGAGGTCGAGCGGCAAGGTGTCGAAGATGCCGGCTATGTCGTGATACGACGGAATGACACCGCAATCGAGACAGATTTCCATCGCCACCACGCACAGGACGCAATAGACGAGCGAAAAGTTGAGCCTCCATGCCCAGGGCACGCGCAGAGCATATGAGATGGCAAAGAAAGCGCCGCCCAGCAGCACGAGCGCCGCCGTGCCCGAGAAACGTTGGATGCGAAAGGACGAGGACCGACCAACCAGGATAAAAAAGGCCACGAAGTCAAAGGCCGTCCACACGAGAACGGCAAAATAACCCCAGCCGTACGTGTAATCGTTGCTCCAGGTGTCGCTTGTACGGTCAAAGCGGAAGACCTGCTGATGAAAATCGTTGGTGAGCACAAATCCGATAAGCAGGATGGCCGCAATCCACAGCGCAGCGCAGTAGCGGCGACCCAAGCGGTGTTGCTCCAGGCCCGCAAGGCACAGACCACACAACTGGTAGAGCAGCGGAATGAGCGTCATGGGCACGTAATACAGGTACCACAACACGGTGGCATAGAACGGCGTGAACGACTTGTACTTGAGGATGACTTCGATCATCCACAGGGCGCAGATGGCGGCGACGGCAACAAGGCGGCGGCGCAACACATAGTCCAAACAGCGCAGATAGACCGATACGCCCCAAATCGAAAATACAATTGCGGCGACAAGCAACGGGAGAGAGCTCGAATGGACGAGCGCATCCACGACCTCTTCGGACACCTCGCTATAGGCGGGCACGGCGTTAGAAAGTTTGGGGTCGAAGGCGAACAGCGCCGGCAAGACTGCCAAAAGCATGAGGAACAGCGCAGTGATGGCGCCGGCGATAGCAAAGACGCGGTGACGGTATACACGATGCGTTATGCCAACAAGGAATCGCGGCATGGCGAAGAGCCTGCCGCCCCTGGGATCCGCCACGGGTGCGGATCGGGCGGCCGCGTGGCCGATATGTCGCTCGCGGGTACTCATAGTCCTTTTAGTGTACCGACAGATGGGTCGAAAAAAGCGGGCCGCATGTCCCAAAATCCGCAGACGGCAAGGCGCCCGGCGAGCATTAACTGC
>CALKBB010000304.1 GCA_937989795.1 uncultured Collinsella sp.
CGCGCGGCGGCTCAATCACAATATCGCCGTCGCCCGCGCCCGATTCGAGCACTGTGCCGTTGGTCGATCCAAGGCCCTGGGCGTACCAGTGCTCACCCTCGAGCCAAATACGAAGATGCTCGCGCGAGGCGTCGGCGCCTACATCGGTGATGCTGGGCGAGGTTTTGGGCAAAGAACCAATCACGGTGCCGCGCGGATCGCGTGTGAGGGGATGGATTTGCATGTCGGCGCAGTTGTCGGCAGACCGAGGTTGGGAGCGACGGTGTGCGGCTGCTCCAGGCTGCTCATAAAGCCACGTCCGACGGTAGTTTCGGTGGTGCCAAAGTGCCCGCCCGTCTTGCTGTCGCAAAAGCGCTCGACGGTGGCCACGCCCTGAACGGGATCGGCGAGCGCCCCCGTTGCCACAAAGAGCATAAGGTAAAGCGTGCTTTTCTCGCGCACGGCATTGCCGTCAAAGTTGTCGATGCGATTGAGGGCATTTGCATATAGGCGGCTGTCCAGCTTGTAGCTGGCGAGAGCCGACATCATTTCGTTGGCGGCCGGACCGCGATAGTGCTCGGCGATTGCCTGATAGGCGGACTCGCCGCCGCCGAGCTTGCTGCAGATTGCCGCGGAAAGGTTGAGCGTGGTGACGGTAAAGTCGCTGTAGATGGCGGGCGCGCACTGGTCAGGCTTGCGATGGACGATGTAACGGGTGAGATACGAGCGGTTGGAAGAGCATTTCTCGAGCAGGGTACTGCCGAGATAGGAGTTTCCATTGATGAGCATTCGGGCGATCTCGAGATGTTTAAGACCGCCGAACGAGCGAATATCGTTATAGAGGACCGAGCAAGGCGTCTCTGCTGCCACGGATACCTCCTTTGATTGCTTCCTAGCCAATATGGCGATAGGAATTAATGGCCCCCGGTGGGCGACGTATTAAATGGTTGCGCAATATATAGCGTAACCAAAGCAACATTATAGGCCACATGTTCGAAATTGCAGGAAGACCGAGAGATTTTGGTTGGACTGAACGGAAATCCCCCTCTGTCTTGTTCTGTAACATTTGGACCCGGTTTTGCCCTGCATCTGTTACAGA
>CALKBB010000305.1 GCA_937989795.1 uncultured Collinsella sp.
TGCCAGCAGCAAGAACAGGCCGATAATAACGTTGCATGCGATGCAGAAGATGAAGACGCCCTGGAAGGAGCCGACAAGCTCATAGACCTTCATCATAACGGGCATGCCAAAGGCGCCGACGATATAGCCCACGGAGCAGATCAGCGCGAAGATGCGACCGAAATCGCGGGAGCCAAAGACATCCATAACCAAAACGGTCAGGGCAGTGCCAGCGATGACGTACATTACGTCGTTCACGCCTGCTGCGAGGATGCTGAGCGTCGAGTTGCCGCTGCTCATCATGAGCATGACAAAGGAGAGGATGGAGACAGCGAGCCAGCCCAGAATGGCCTTCGTGCTGCCGAACTTATCGCAAGTGGTGCCGACGATCGGATTGAGGAACAGATCGAAGAGCGATGCAGCGGATACCATGAAGCCGCCCACCATGGGGCTAAAACCAACCTCGGAAGCATACGTCGGGAAGAGCTGGTTCATGCAGCAAGTGAGCTGAACGAGACAGAGGAAGCCGATGCAGAAGAAGAAGGCAGGCGACTTAATGGCGCGCGCATAGCTAACGCCACGCGTGCTATCCTCGGTCGTCTCCTCGGTCTCGGTGACCGTCTCGCCCTCGACGTAGCCATAGGGCAGCATGCCCTTGTCCTGAGGCTTATAGCGAATAATCAGGACGGAAGCGGGGAGAATGAGCACGGCGGAGACGCCAGCGAGCACCAGATAGCCAGTCCTCCAGCCAGCGGCCTCGATGACAGAGGTGATGACGGGGCTCATGATGAGCATGTAAATCGAGTTCACTGCCCAAGCGAGACCGATTGCCAGGCCACCAGATTTTTTGAACCACTGGTCAATAACGTCGGACATGGCGACGCCGGTGGTGAAGGCGAAGCAAACGCCAATCAGGGCGCCAGCGGCGATGAACATCCAGACTTCGGTGTAGAAGGCCATGCCTGCGCCGGCAGCAAGCAAAATAAGCTCGACAACGGGGAGCCAAACCTTGCCAACGACCTTGGGAATGAGTTTTCCGACAAACGGAAGAGCTGCCGCAAGACCAATGAGCGTTGCGGTGAAGTAATACGAGAAGATGGAATAGTCAAACCCGAACTCCTCGCACACGGGTGCGACGAAGGAGCCCGCGATGACGCTATAGGATCCGGTCGTGCCGGCAGACATAAGGCCGAGCGCGATTACGAGAACCCATGCGTAAACCTTGCTGCTCTTTAACTTTGCATTTTCCATTGATACAGCTCCTAGAGACCCAGAAGGGCACACATAACGGCCTTGATGGTGTGCTGACGGTTCTCTGCCTCACGGAAGATGACCGAAGCGTTGGCCTCAAAGCACTCGTCGGCAATCTCAAAGCCCTCGGTGATGATTTCGCGATGGAGGTCGTTCTTGCACTGGTCGAGGAGCATTTTGCCGACACGGTGATCTGCGTTATGGACAGAGGGAAGCTCATGCATGCAGAAGATGTCGGGATTGTTGGTGCGCTTGCACAGCTCGCTGGTGACGCGATAGGGGTACAAAGACTCGGCATCGCCCAGCCAGGAGTTGTAGTCGTCGGGATCCAGAACCTCTTCGCCGCACTCGGGGTT
>CALKBB010000306.1 GCA_937989795.1 uncultured Collinsella sp.
AGCGGCGCGCGCGTGGGCGATGTCCTGCTGCTGACCAAGGCGATCGGCTCGGGCATCATTACCACGGCCATTAAGGGCGAGCTCATCGAGCAGGACGAGGCCGCAGCCATGTTTGACTCGATGTGCACCCTCAACGAGGCGCCGATTCGTCTGGCCGAGGGGCTCGAACTTCACGGCTGCACCGACATTACGGGCTTTGGCCTGATTGGGCATGCGTGCGAGATGGCCGAGGGCTCGGGCGTGCAGATTGAGCTTGCGTCGGGGGCGGTGCCGCTCTTTGACCAGGTGCTCGACATGGCGCGTCTGGGCATTATCCCCGCTGGCTCCTACCGCAACCAGGACTTCTTTGGCCCGCGCGTGACGGCCGACGAGGACCTTGAGCCGGGCATGTTGGATGCGCTGTACGATCCACAGACTTCAGGCGGTTTGCTTATTGCGGCGCCCGCGGCGGATGTGGATGAGCTTGCGCGCCGTCTGGATGCCGAGGGGCGTATCGCCGCCGTTGTCGGTCGCGTGTGCGAGCCGGTGCCAGGCGGTCCTGCCGTCCACGTTGTCCGTTAACGACACGTTTATTGAGCTCTGTACCGTTCTAAAACGATTAATTCGAAAGGAAATACTATGTCTACCAAGATTGAAGTCAATGCCATGGGCGATGCCTGCCCGCTGCCCGTCGTCAAGACGCTTAAGGCGCTCAAACAGCTTGATGGCGAGGGTGCCGTGGTGACCTCGGTCGATAACGAGACCGCCGTCAAGAACATCTCCAAGATGGCGCAGGAGAAGGGCTGCACGGCCTCGGTCGAGAAGGTTTCTGACGCCGAGTGGTACGTGACCGTCTCGACCGCCGGTGCCGTGGCCGTTGCAGACCCCGAGCAGGACGGCGCTGCTTTCTGCGACGCCAGCGCCGGCAAGGGCAAGCTCGTCATTTCCGTCTACACCGACTGCATGGGCCGCGGAGACGACGAGCTGGGCCACAAGCTCATGAAGGCCTTTATCTTTGCCGTGACGCAGCAGGAGGAGCTGCCCGCGACCATGCTGTTCTATAACGGCGGCGCCAAGCTCACTGTCGAGGGCTCACCGGTACTCGACGACCTGAAGGGTCTGGCCGAGCAGGGCGTCGAGATCCTTACCTGCGGCACCTGCCTCGACCACTATGGCATTAAGGACCAGCTTGCCGTGGGCGAGGTCACCAACATGTACGTGATCGTGGAGAAGATGGAGCAGGCCGTGCGCGTCGTGCGCCCGTAGCGTATTGGTTGGAGTTGCCATGAGGGAGAAGCGCCCTGCGCTTGTCATCACGTTTCCTACCACGGCGGCCGCCATGGGGTGCGAGACCCTATGCATCGAGCGCGGCCTTCCCGGGCGCACGATTCCCGTGCCCGGGGAGGTCGCTGCCGGCTGCGGTTTGGCATGGAAGGCGTTGCCTGCGGATGAGGAACTGCTGCGCGGCGAGCTTGCCGCGGCGGGCGTTCCCACCGAGGGCTTTACCGTGATCGATATGTGGGAGGTCGTGCGATGATCTACCTGGATAACGCGGCGACGACCATGCACAAGCCGCAGACGGTCATCGATGCCGTGACGCAGGCGATGTGCTCGCTCGGCAATGCCGGGCGCGGTGCCACGTCGGGTGCCCTCGATGCCGCTCGTACGATTCACGCTTGCCGTGCCAAGCTCGCGCGCCTTTTGGGTTGCCCGAGGGCGGACCATGTGTGCTTTACGCCCAATTCCACCGCGGCGCTCAACACCGCCATCAATGGCGTGGTGCGCCCCGGCGACCGTGTGGTCACAACGGTGCTCGAGCACAACTCCGTGCTGCGTCCGCTTAACCGCCTTGCGGCAGAGCAGGGTGTGACCGTTGAGCATGCGGGTTGCGACGCGAATGGCGTGCTCGACTACGATGAGCTCGATCGGCTGGTCACGCCCGGTACACGTGCCGTGGTGGTGACGCATGCCTCTAATGTGACCGGCAACGCGGTCGACATTGCGCGCGTGGCGGCCATAGCCCATGCGGCCGGCGCGCTTGTGATCGTCGATGCCTCGCAGTCTGCCGGCACGGCGCATATCGATATGCAGGCCATGGGGCTCGACGTCGTGTGTTTTACCGGCCACAAGGGGCTCATGGGACCCCAAGGCACCGGCGGCCTGGCCGTGGCGGAGGGCATTGACGTGGCTCCGTGGGCCATGGGCGGCACGGGCGTGCGCAGCTTCGATGCGCTGCAGCCGCTTGAGTGGCCCACGCGCCTTGAGGCGGGCACGCTCAACGGTCATGGCATCGCTGGACTTTCTGCCGGTCTCGACTTTATCGAGGCCCAGGGTGGGGTGGAGACGATTGCAGCTCACGAACGCGCGCTCGCTGATCGCTTCCTTGCCGGTGTGCGCGAGATTCCGGGGATTAAGCTCTACGGTGCCTTTGACCAGCCGACGCGCTCAGCGATCGTGTCCCTCAACGTGGGCGATATCGACTCTGCCGAGATCTCGGACGCGCTCATGCAAGGGTGGGGGATTGCGACGCGCCCCGGTGCCCATTGCGCTCCGCTCATGCACCGCGCGCTCGGGACCGAGCGCCAGGGTGTCGTTCGCTTCTCGTTTTGGTATTTCAACACGGACGAGGAAGTCGACACCGCTATTGATGCTCTGTGCGATTTAGCCTGTTAAAGCTGCTAGAACGTTTATACTTGCGGGACGGGTCTTTTGCCCGTCCCGTTTTTGTTTCGACCCGAAAGGTGTACCTATGGCCTCATCCGCCCCGCGCGGTCTGCGCTCCGACCATGTCGTTACCGTCGGCATCGCCCTGTTCTCGATGCTCTTTGGCGCCGGCAACCTCATTATTCCGCCGCTGCTGGCGCTGCAGGCAGGTTCTGCCACGCCGGTCGCCATGCTCGGCTTTCTGATTGCAGCCATCGGCCTGCCCGTCATGGGCTTTATCGCTGTCGCGCTCGCCGGTACGGCTCGCGAGCTGGCCGGGCGCGTGCACCCCAAGTTTGGTGAGTTCTTTGTCGCGGCTGTGTATCTGGCCATCGGTCCGTGCCTGGCCATTCCGCGCACGAGCTCCACGGCGTTCGAAATGCTGGTGCCGCTGCTACCCGAGGGTGTTTCGCTCGGCACGGCACGTCTGGTGTTTGCCATCGGGTTCTTCGTCGTCGCGTTTGCGCTCACGCTGCGCCCGGGTGTCATTACACGCGTACTCGGTCGCATTACGGGCCCCGCGCTCATTGCGCTCATCGTACTGGTCGTGGGTGCTGCCGTGATCTCGCCGCTGGGACCGGCTGCCGCGCCTCAGGCTCCCTACGATGCAGGCGCCGCCGTGCAAGGCTTTTTGACCGGCTACCAGACCATGGACCTGCTCGCGTCGCTCGCCTTTGGCATTATCATCGCCGAGACCATTCACGAACTGGGCGTTACCGATGACAAGCGCGTG
>CALKBB010000307.1 GCA_937989795.1 uncultured Collinsella sp.
CAGCCCCGATGCTTTCATGAGCGTGTCTTGGATACGCGGTGTAATGAAGCGGCCGCCCGCTAATCCTAAAAGACCGCCCGCAACTAAAAGCACAACGTTGATGATTGTTCCCAAGCCCGGCATGAGCCCTCCTGTATTGATGCCAACGTGGCAATCGTAGCAGAACGAAATGCGAGGTACATCGCGACTCATCTAATACGTTATATAAGTGGTATTAGGAATGATGCGCGGCATTTAAGCCTCAGGTGGTTGTCGGGACATAGGGATAGTATTCAAAGCGCAGTGTCATAAGCCGCTGTGGGGATTCAATAGCCGCGGCGATGATATTGGCATCGCGGGCACGATCAAACCCTTCGAGTTCGATCTGATACGAGACGTCTTGCATAATGTCCAGACGTCGCCAGGCCAGGAGTGTGTCGCCATCGAATTCCAAGGTCTTGCCTCCGTCTGGAGCAACGGCGTATAGACGCAGCTTGGCGGTGGTTGCAGGGTCGACAACTGTGACCTTTTTAATTTCGTTTCGAGTATTCTTGGCGCCCAACAAGGTGAGCAGTGTTGGGGCCACGACCTCGCCCGATGGCAAAAAGACGACTTCGATGGATTCAGGAAATGCGATGATAGCCGACTTGCGGACGGGCTGATTGGCGGCGGCAACTTCGATGTTCGCAGCGTCGATGACCTCTGTGTGGTCGAGCGCGGCAAGCACGCAGCAGTTACCTTCATCGATCTCTTGAGGATCAGCAAGCCCCAGACTGTCCGCGAGCTCGGGATCGTTTGGATCGGCAGCGGGCTCATTCGGCGCTTCGAGAGAAGCTGGGACGCTGTTTGTCGGCGACGGCGTGTCGCCCGCACCTGCTTCTTTGTCCGCGCTCTCTTCTTGTATGGTTGCGTTGATGGGTTCGTCGTTTGGGGGGAGCGTCTTGGCGTCAAACGCGGAGGGGAGAATTCCGATGGCTCCGGATCCGTTCCACTCCATTTCGAGAAGCGCCGGGTCGGCAAGAATGCGTTGCCTGCTTTGCGCGTGGGCATCGATTTCAATAGGGCCTGCCTCTGTCCCTCGTGTAAGGCTGAGTGATCCGGCTGACTTCTCGAAATGAGCGTCTGTGTCTTTGGTGCTGACGGCGTAGAACAGCAGGGACGCTTCTCCCGCCGCGATAACATCGGTACCGGCTTTGGTCAGCCGCAACGATGCCGTGAATGAGAGGGTGGGCTGCGCATCGTCTGCATTCGCGGCGGCGCAGCCCAGACATATACCGCCTCCTTTCTCGAAAAACGCACCGTCGAAGGCGACCTTCGCTCCGTTCGCCGAGTCATCGACCGAAGCGATGTCGATGCGCAGCTCTAAATTGCATGGATCGCCATCTGCATCGAGCACAACCGAGCGCCACGTGCAGACGGCGCACCCCGCCTGGGAGCCGTTTGCCTTGTTCGAACGCTTGATATCCACGACTATCGAGCCGTCCGTATTACGACGAAGGCATCCCGAGGTTGAGATCACGG
>CALKBB010000308.1 GCA_937989795.1 uncultured Collinsella sp.
TTGCCGTGGTGGTTGAGCGCCGCGACCAGCTCCTGGTTGACTTTGCCGCCCAGCACCTCGCGCACGATATCCATGGTGGCAGGCGTAGTCACGCGCTGGCCGTTCTTAAACTCGACGGGGATGTCGTAGTGGCTGAGCGCCTCGTTGATGGCCTTGCCGCCACCGTGCACGATAACAGGGCGCATGCCGATAATCTTGAGCAGGACGATGTCGCTCATCACGTCACGACGCAGCTGCTCGTCGACCATGGCGGCACCGCCGTACTTGATAACGACCGTCTTACCGGTCAGGTTCTTAATCCACGGCAGCGCTTCGAACAGCAGCTGCGCGGTTGCTTCGTTGGATTCGATCGAACGACAATCGCGTGCGAATTTCATAATCTGCCTCGTCTTTCGTATCGTTATCGCGCCGTACTCCGCCGTCCGCAATCGCGGCAAGATGCGCAGCATGCCTGGAATCTAGGAACGGTAGTCGCCGTTGATGGAGATGTATTCATGCGTGAGGTCGCAGGTCCACACAGTCGTTGCCGCGTCGCCTGCGCCCAGGTCGGCCGAGATCACGATCTCGGGCGCCTCGAAACGTCGTAGAGCCTCGTCCTCGTCAAAGGGAACAGTCAGACCGTCGCGACAGACAGGCATGCCCATCATGTCGATGGAAACGTCTTCCTGATTAAACTTCACGCCGCACTTGCCAAGCGCCATAGCAACACGGCCCCAGTTGCAGTCGTGGCCGGCGATGCAGGTCTTAACGAGCGGCGAGTTGGCGACGGCACGGGCGGCGATATCAGCTTCCTCGTCGTTGGCGGCTCCGGTAACGTTGACCGTAACAAGCTTGGATGCGCCCTCACCATCGGCGGCGATATTGCGCGCCAGGCTCTCGCACACCTCGTGCACGGCAAATGCCAACTCGTCAAAGGCATCGGAGCCCTCGACGATAGGCTCGGCATCTGCGGCAGCGGCGCCGGAGGCAAGCATGATGCAGGTGTCGTTGGTCGAGGTGTCGGAATCGACCGTTACCTTGTTAAAGGTCTGCTTGACGGTCGAGAGCAGCAGGGCATGAAGTGCCGCAGGCTCGACGGGGGCATCGGTGGTGATAACTGCGATCATGGTGGCCATGTTGGGCATGATCATGCCCGAGCCCTTGCACATTCCGCCTACCGTATAGACATTGCCCGCATGACCCGCAGCCTCGCTGACATAGGACACGGCGTACTCCTTGGAGTGCGTGTCAGTCGTCATGATGGCGCGAGCGGCATCGGCGCCACCGTGGGCGGAGAGCGCCTCGTAGGCAGCAGGAATGGCGGTCTCAAACGTGTCAATCGGCAGAATCTGGCCAATCACACCCGTGGAGGCAACCAGAATCTGCTGGGGCTCGCAGCCGATGACCTGCGATGCGATGCTGCACGTCTCGCGCGCGCAGGCAAGGCCGGTCTCACCCGTGGCGGCGTTGGCATTGCCAGAGTTGACCGAAATGCCGGCAATGATACCGTAACCCTTGTCGGCGCCGCCCAGGTTGGCACGGCTCACCTGCACGGGCGCCGCGCAAAAGCGATTGGTGGTAAACACGCCAGCACCGGGACAGGGTTTATCGGGCACGACGAGCGCGTAATCCAGACGCTCGGGGTTCTTGCGGAACCCAGCGTGGATGCCCGCAGCTTTAAAACCAGCCGCAGCCGTAACGCCACCCTCGACGGCGCGAATCTTGATATCAAACAGCTCGGTATTCATCGTCTTTATGACTCCTTATGTCAAACAAAAAACGGACATCGGTTGGTGCGCCATGCCAGTCGTAATCATGAGACCAGCTTAAGAGTGGCGCCCCACTCGATGCCCGACTACCAAATCGTTAACAATCGAATGTGCTACACCGGGCACGCCACTGTGGGCAAGCCTCGTCGCTCGTCAAAGCCAAAGACGATATTGGCGCACTGGACTGCTTGGCCCGCAGCGCCCTTGCACAGATTGTCGATGGCGCCCGTCGCCACCAGCACGCCCGCGCGCTTGTTGAGCGCGAGGCCGATCTGGGCGGCGTTGGTGCCGACGACCGAAGCCGTCTTGGGCTGCTGGCCGGCGTCGAGCACGCGCACAAAGGTGCGTCCAGCGTAGAACTGCTTGTAATAGTCGACGACATCCTCAAGAGCCAGGGAGTCGATGGCCTGCGGCGTGAGCGGCAGCGTCACCGTGGAGAGCAGGCCGCGCTTGAGCGGTGCCAGGTGCGGGGTAAAAACGACGCGATCGGTTAGACCGAGGATTTGCTCGATTTCGGGCGTGTGACGATGCTTACCCACGCCATAGGCCTCCAGGTTTTCGTCCGCGCTGCAAAAATGGGTGCGGGCGTTACAGGACTTGCCGGCACCCGTCACGCCGCTGATGGCGTCAACGATCACGGGACCGCTCTCGGCCACCCAGCCCGCACGCACGGCAGGCGCGGCAGCGAGGCTCGTTGCGGTGGGATAGCAGCCGGCGCAGGCGACCAACACGGGCCTGCCAGCGGCATGGCTGGAAGCAGCGGTCTCCAAGTCCTGGCAGAACAGCTCGGGCAGGCCAAAGGCACGGGTCTTGAGCAGCTCGGGGCTCGTGTGCTCGGCGGCATACCATGCCTCAAAGACGGACGCGTCGTTCAGACGGTAGTCGGCCGAAAGATCAAAGCAGGAGACGCCCGATGCAAGCAGCGCGGGCACCTGTGCCATGGCAGCCGCGTGCGGCACGGCAAGAAAAACCGCATCGCAGCTCTTGAGCTCGGGGGCGTCATGCGTGGTGAAAACCAGATCGCTCACGCCAGCAAAGCTCGGATACACCGCGGACAGCGGCTGGCCGGCATCGGCGTTGGACGTAATGGCAACAAGTTCAAACTCGGGATGGCCGAGCACGAGGCGAATGAGCTCGGCTCCGGCATATCCAGCCGCGCCGACGATTCCAACCTTCAAAGACATATCAGACTCCTTGTCTGCGATTTATGCACCGATGCGCATTTCGCAGCGGTCGTTATGAAGTGGGTTGAAACTTTAGCACCAAAAGATGCATGAATACGTAAATGGCTTGCATATTCATGCATTGAAACATTCCCGACACATTCGCTTGAAGGAATTGACAAATGGAGCGGGCCCGTATTGCCCGGCGCCCCTAACGGCGCCGGGCAATACGGGGCCCGCCCATGCGAAAACCAAGTTGTTAGGATGCGCCAGCTGGCTAGAGCTCGACCGGCACCCATTCGTCGTGATTGCAAATAAAAGCCTCGGGTTCCTCGACGCTAAAGAAGACGAGCGTGGGGTCGTTAGGCCCCTCATAGTGCTCGCCCAGGTGCTCTAGATGCTTCCACCCGGCTTCGCGCATTTCGTCTAAAGCCCGGTCATCCAAGCCGGCACGCCCGCGCAAGATGAGCCAGCCATGGCCCGGCCACCAACTCGTGGCCTCAAAGCGCTGATTTTGCAGCAGCTCTTGCCACACGTCTTTGGTGCGCGCCGTCACAAACCACAGCTTACCGTCCTGAATCTGAGCAAACGAGAACGGACGCACATGCGGCTGCCCATCCACGCTCGTCGCCAGATACCACGCCGGCACCGACGTCAGATACTCCAAAACCGTATTCAATCCGTCCACGTTTCCTCCTGTACTAGCTAGTTTGGGAACCTGGTTTGTGCGAGCTAGAGCTCCAGGCGCTCCTCGCTGCCGTCGATATCACAGAAGCGCGCAGCAATGTTGCGGACCGAAAAGAAAGCAAGGCGGCCGTCGTTGGCACTCTCGTGTTCCTCGCCAATGCCCACCATGTGCTTAAAACCCGCTTGACGCACCTTGTCGCTCGCAACTGCGTCGTCCTCAAGCGCGGCTTCGCCGGTCAATACGATCCAACATTCCCCCGGCTTCCAGCCCGAGAGCTCAAACTTGGGATTCGCGCTCAGCTCCGCCCACACATCCTTGTCGCGCGACGTGCAAAACCACAACTTACCGTCATCGACCATGGCAAACGAAAACGGCCTCACGCGAGGCTGATGCCCGTCGGCCACATCGGTCGTGGCCAGATACCACGCCGGAATGCGCCTGAGATACGAACAGGCGCGCTCAAGCTGAGCCGTGCGGTCGTTGTCGGTCATAGGGACCCCTTTCTTGCGCTCGAATCGCGCCTAAACAAGTTGAAGATTGATGACGATGACGCAGATGAGCAGCAACGCCGTCACCACCGCCGCCAACGCATCGCCGCGGCCAAATGCAAGCGCATGCAGGCGCGTGCGGCCCTGCTCGCCGTGATAGCAGCGTGCATCCATGGCAGCAGACAGCGTCTCGGCATGGCGGAACACGCCGGTGAACAGCGGAATCGCCACACTGCCGAGCATACGCACGCCGCCGAGCGGGCCCCCCGTCACGCGCGCACCGCGGCTCGCCTGCGCGTCCGCCGTCTGTTTCATCTCGGTGGCAAACTGCGGCATAAAGCGCAACGCGATACCCATGATCATGCCGAGCTCGTGCGCAGGAAGTCCCACACGCGCAAACGGTGCGAGCAGGCGCTCAAAGCCCGCGGTGAGGTCGAGCGTCGGCGTGGTGAGCGTGATAGCGCTCATACCGGCCATCATCAACGTCAGGCGGCACGCCATAAAGGCGGCAGAACGCAGTGAGCCCTCGCTTATCTGCAGAAAGCCGGGCTGCCACAGGATGCGCCCACTCTGATCGGTAAACAAGTTGAGCACCGCGACCACGACGACGATTGCCAGCAGCGGCGCCATCGACGACAGAACGCGACGAACCGGCACCCGAGACACGGCATAGGTCAGCACAACGAAAATTGCGACCGAGGCCAGTCCGCGGAAGCCACTGACCGTGAGCGTCGTGATCAGAAACACAAAGCCCAAGAGCAACTTAGTTCGCGGGTCCAGGCGGTGGATCGCACTATCGCCGGGATAGTAGCTGCCAAACGAAAACGCCTCCATTAGCAGCCCTTCTCTCGCGCGACCGTCTTGAATTTAGCAATGTCCGCGACGTTAGAAGGACCGCCCGAGCAACCGATTAGCAGGTCCACCAACTCGTCTGTCAGCGACTCAACCGTATAGAGGCCGTCAAAGCGCAGCGGCACGCCCGCCTCCGTAAGCGCCAGCGCCATACGCTGGGCGGCGGGAACGCCCAAGCCGATTGATTTAAGCTCATCGGCATGCGCAAAAACCTGAGCGGGCGTGCCCTCGGCAAACACCGCGCCCTCGTTCATCACGACAATACGGTCGCAGCAATTGGCCAGGTCATCCATACTATGCGAAACCATGACAACGGTCAGGCCATCGCGGTGAAGTCGATCGATAAGCTCAAGGAAATCCCTGCGCGCAGCCGGATCGAGCCCCGCCATGGGCTCATCGAGCACCAGGACTTCGGGCTCCATGGCGAGCACGCCGGCGAATGCCACACGCCGTTGCTGACCGCCCGAAAGCTCAAAGGGACTCTTGTCGCCGACCGTGGAAAGGTCGAGGCCCACGCGTGAGAGCGATGACTCGACACGACGGTCGACTTCATCTTGCGGCAAGCCAAGGTTATGCGGACCAAACGCCACGTCCTGCGCCACGGTTTCGGCAAACAGCTGACGCTCAGGATATTGAAACACCACGCCGACCTTGGCCTTAACCGCGGCGGCGTCTTTCTTGTTTGACAGATCGAGCCCCAGCGCGCGAACGGATCCCTCCTGGGGGCGAATCAAACCGTTGAGATGCTGGACCAGCGTCGACTTACCCGAACCGGTATGACCTGCCAAGCCCAGGAACTCGCCGCGACGCACCGTCAGCGATACATCGCGCAGCGCCCACGGGCTGCTTGGGTCGTTTCCCCAGAGAGCCTGTTTGCTCGATTTGCCCGCAGTGGCCGAGCGCTTATGCCAGCGGCGGCGCTCGCGCGGACTGAGCGAATAACTGTACGAAACATGGGATAGCTCGATGACGGGCTCCGACGCGTTGCCCTCGTTGTCTACCGGAACAGTGCCGTCAGCGATTTCCGACTGGGATACGGAAGACTGCCCCGCGATGCCTGCCCCACTTCGCTCGGCATAAGCCTGCGCAATCTCGGCGACCATATCCGCCTCACGTACCTGCGCGCAAACGGGCACGCCCTCCGCACGAAGTGCCATGCCCAAACGGCACGACTCTGGCATGTCAAGGTTGAGCTGAACGAGTTCATTCGCCCGCGTCAGAATCTCATCGGGCGTGCCCAGCATGGCAACTCGTCCCGTCTGAAACACCGCGACACGATCGGCCTCGGCGGCCTCTTCCATAAAGTGCGTAATCATCACGATGGTCATGCCGCGAGCGTGCAACGCGCGGCAAGCCTTCATGAGGCCCTTGCGTCCACGCGGATCGAGCATCGAGGAAGCCTCGTCCAATATGAGCACGCGCGGTTCCATGGCGAGCACGCCGGCAAGCGCCACGCGCTGCTTTTGGCCGCCCGAAAGCGCATGGGTCTCGTGGCACTCAAAGCCCACCAGGCCCACGCCCTTCAGCGCCTCGCGTACGCGCTGCGCAATTTGCGCCGATGGCACGCCAAGGTTTTCGGGACCAAACGCAACGTCATCTTCGACAAGCGTTGCCACCAGCTGATCATCGGGATTCTGGAATACCATGCCCGCGGTCGAACGAATGTCGTAGACCAGCTCGGGGTCGGACGCATCCATGCCGTTGATGCGTACCGTGCCCGCATCGGGCTGCAACAGCGCATTCAGATGCTTGGCAAACGTCGACTTGCCCGACCCATTGCCACCGAGGATGCAGAAAAACTCGCCGTCCTCGATATTCAGATCGACGCCGTCGAGTGCCGGTACGGCACCGTCATAGCTAAAGGAAACGCCCCGACACTCAATCATGCGCGGCCTTTGACCTGGTCCTTTTTAGGCGTGATGAGGTTGGAGACCGCTTTATACACCGCCAGTGTCAACACCGAGTTAAGCACGGTCTTGATAAGGTTGAACGGCAGCACGGCAGGAATCATGAGCGGGGCGATCACATCGACCGAGCCATACCAGAACCATACGCCAATGGTAAGGTTTGCGACCATAGACAACGCCGTAGCGGCAATAACGCCGAGCACCAGGCCAATCACGGCACCCTTATAGGTATGCATCTTCTGATAGACGATAGCCGCAGGCAGAATGTAGCCCAGCGTGGCAACTAGGTTCATAAGCGCGCCGACCCAGTCACCCGTGGTGAGCGCATGGATAACGATAGCCATAGCGGCAACAGCAGTGCCGGCGCCAGGACCATACGCAAACCCGCACACCATCGCCGGTACCAGCGACGGGTCATACGTCAAAAACGGCGCCGAAGGAAGGATAGGCAGCTGCACGTACATAAACAGGGCGCCCAAGGCGCACATCAACGCCATGGTAACGAGCTGTTTGGTGCTCCACCTATTCGTGTTCTCAAAATGGATATGCTGCGACTGTTCAGACATAAGATCACCTGCCTCTTTCATCCGGACTCTAACCGTTGGTACTGGGATCTCACCAGTTCAGCCGGCATGCGAACCAACACACGCACGGGTCGCGGACTCATCGGCTCGGTCGCAGACACCTCGCCTGCGCCACGGCGTCCCTTTGACACCGCCCGATTTACCGCCAGTGGGGAATTTCACCCCGCCCTGAAACAGCAATTGCAAGTGTAGCACGAGCAGGTTCTCGCGCAAGTATGCCAAGGGTAATTTGTGGCGGAGATCAGTTGCCAAAGCAACCACGTCCCCCACCCATCCCAAAGCAACGCGCCTTTCGCGCAAAGCGCGAAACAGCGAAGGGGACACGTATCCCTATCGACCACATCCTTCTCCGCCCGCCGGCCTCAAGGCCGTAAACGCAGGGGATCCGGGGGCGTGACGGGGGTTTCTCTCCGGAACATTCCGCAGGACGCAAAGAGGCTCCGCAGCGCGAAGCGCGATGCGGAGCCTCTTTGCATGTCCGAGGACGTTCCGGAGAGAAACCCCGTCACGCCCCCGGATTCCCGGTGGGAGTTCTAGACCTTGTCGGCCTTAGTACATACCGCCGCCCTGCTGACCAGCGGTAGCAGCAGCGATTGCGTCCTCAAGCTGAGTGTTCTTGGGCACATCGGAGACGGTGGCCTCGGTGATGAGGATCAGGCTGGCGACAGAAGCAGCGTTCTGCAGGGTGACGCGGCTGACCTTGACGGGGTCGAGGACGCCCATCTCGATCATGTCGCCCCACTCGCCGTTGGCAGAGTTGAGACCCTGGCCGGCGGGCAGCTCGGCGACCTTGTCGACCACGACAGCGCCCTCAAAGCCAGCGTTCTTGGCGATGGTGGCGACCGGAGCGGTCAGAGCCTTCTTGACGATGTCGACGCCGATCTTCTCCTCGGGGTCATCGATCTCGACGGCATCGAGCGCAGGAGCAGCGTCCATGAAGGCGACGCCGCCGCCAGCGACAATGCCCTCCTCGACAGCAGCGCGGGTGGCCTGCAGGGCGTCCTCGACGCGATGTTTGATCTCCTTGAGCTCGGACTCGGTAGCAGCGCCGACCTTGATGACGGCAACGCCACCGGAGAGCTTGGCCAGGCGCTCCTGGAGCTTCTCACGGTCGAAGTCAGAGGTGGTGTTCTCCATCTCGCCCTTAATCTGAGCGATACGGGCGTCGATGGCCTCCTTGGAGCCAGCGCCGCCGACGACGACGGTGTTGTCCTTAGAGATGGTGACGGACTTAGCGGTACCGAGCATATCGGCGGTGATGTCAGCGACCTTCACGCCCAACTCGTCCAGGGCAGCCTGGCCACCGGTGAGGACGGCGATGTCCTCGAGAATGCGCTTGCGGCGATCGCCGTAGCCCGGGGCCTTGACGGCGCAGACGTTGAGGGCGCCACGGATCTTGTTGAGGACCAGGGTAGGCAGAGCTTCGCCGTCGATGTCCTCAGCGATGATGAGCAGGCCACGGCCAGCGCGCTGGACAGCCTCGAGAACGGGCATGATGTCCTGAACGCTGGAGATCTTCTGGTCGGTGATGAGGATGTACGGATCCTTCATCACGGCCTCCATGCGGTCGTTATCCGTGACGAAGTAAGCGGAGACATAGCCCTTGTCGAACTGCATGCCCTCGACGGTGTCGATGGTGATGTCGAACGTCTGGGAATCCTCGACGGTGATGACGCCGTCCTTGCCCACGACCTCCATGGCCTCGGCGATCTTCTCGCCGACCTCGGGGTCACCGGCGGAGATGGTACCGACGGAAGCAATCTGCTCCTTGGTCTCGACCGGCTTGGCCTGCTTCTTCATCTCGGCGACGGCGGCGTTGACGGCCTTGTCGATGCCGCGACGGATGGCCAGCGGGTTGGCGCCAGCGGCGACGTTGCGCAGACCGTCGTTGACGATGGCCTGAGCGAGCAGAGTTGCGGTGGTGGTGCCGTCACCCACGGTGTCGTTGGTCTTGGTGGCGACCTCCTTCACCAGCTGAGCGCCCATGTTCTCGATGTTGTCCTCGAGCTCGATCTCCTTGGCGACGGAAACGCCGTCGTTGGTGATGGTCGGGGCACCGAACGTGCGCTGCAGCGCAACGTAGCGACCCTTGGGGCCCATGGTGACGGTAACGGCGTCGGCCAGAGTGTTGACGCCCTTGGCGAGCTTAGCGCGGGCATCGGTGTTGAACGTAATGTTCTTTGCCATGGTAGGTAATCCTCCAAAAGAAATGTGACTCGCGTCGCCGCTTCCGAGTCCTATGCGGCGGGCGCGTTCAAAGACGAATCAGAGATTCTGACGAGACTAGGCCTCGACGACAGCGTAGATGTCGTCGGCGCGCATCAGCAGATACTTCTCGCCGTCGACCTTGACCTCGTTGCCACCGAACTTACCGTAGATGACAACGTCACCGACCTTGACGTCCATGGGGATGCGCTCACCCTTGTCGTTGACCTTGCCGGCGCCCACGGCAACGATGGTGCCGCGCTGCGGCTTCTCCTGAGCGTTGCTGGCGATATACAGACCAGAAGCGGTCTTCTGCTCGGCCTCGTCGGGCTTGACCAGAACACGATCTGCAAGCGGCTTCAAAGACGACATGCTTGTCTCCTCCTTTTTGGGCCGCGCGGTTATACCACGCGAATTAACCCTTTTTGTTTGCGTACGCGTTGAATGGTACCCACGAATGGCGGGTTATACAACACGGAGTCAAAAAATCTTATTTTTTGGCACTTAGATTTTCTGAATGCCGGGGGATAACTTAGCGGTGGCTCCCGTGTGGCTCCGGAGGGGCGGGGCATAAGGTTTCCTGCTCGGGCAGTCCTGCTCGCACGAAGGCCACATTAAGCGGCTTTCGGCTCGTGCGGAACTCGCGATAAACCTTATGCCCCGCCCCTCCGGAGCCACACGGGAGGCAGGTTAACTAATTCGGGCCCGGCATTCAGAAAAGTCAGTGCAGCAAAATGGCGATGCGGATGGAATGCACAAGATAGGGGCACGTTGTTGGGACGCGCTCTTTTAAGTTGCGGTGGAATAGTTCCTGTTTTTGGGCTTGAAGGCCGATTTTAGGGACTATTTCACCGCAACTGAGGGGCGGGATGTGGGGTTAGCGCTCGTAAATCAAGTTGCCTGCCAGGTAGGTGGCCTGAACCTTGGTGGCTTGGAGCTCTTGGGGGTCAACGGTGAGCGGGTTTTGGTCCAGGACTACCAGATCGGCGTATTTGCCGGGCTCCAGGCTGCCGAGGTTTTGCTCGTCGCCCGCTGCGTACGCGCTGCCCAGGGTGTAGTTGCGCAGAGCCGTTGCTGCATCGATGCGCTCGCTCGGCAGCCAGCCGCCCTCGGGCCAGTGGCTTTTGGGGTCCTGGCGCGTGATAGCCGTGTAGAGCACGTTCATGCTGGTAACGGGCGTGATAGGGCTGTCGGTTCCGAAGGCTTGGCGAATGCCGCGCTGCTTATAGGTTGCGAACGGCCACATGATGCGGCTGCGCTCCAGGCCCAGATCGCGCTCCGGTCCACCCGGGTCGAGTGTAATGTGGCAGGGCTGGCTCGAAGCAACCACGTTGAGCTTGCGCAGGCGGTCGATGTCCTCGGGCAAGAGGTTCTCCAGATGCTCGAGCGTGTTATGACCGTGCTGGGGCAGACCGTACAGGTCGGCGGCCTCCTCAAAGATATCGAGTGCGGCATGAATCGCACCGTCACCAATGACGTGGATGCGCACGGTGTGACCGCGCTCCGCGGCCGCCAGAACCAGTTTGCGCATGCGCTCAGCCGGGACCGTCAGACGGCCCTGGTCGCCCGGGAAGCGCGGATTGGTATAGGGCTCAGTGAGATATGCCGTGTGTTCGCTCGAAACGCCATCGAAGAACTGCTTAAAACCCGGCGCCGAAAGCAGCGCGTTGTTCGCGTAACGTACCTGCAGCTCTTCCAGACGCGACTGGTCATCCAGCAGCGTGGGAAACAGATGGGCACGAATGCCCAGCCTACCGGCCGTCTGCAATTTGTCGTAGACATCGTCGCGGATAAAATCGCAGCCCGGCATGGGCATGAGCGACATATCGCAGATCGAAGTAATACCCTGCTCGGCCATGCGCCTCATTTGATCGGCGTAAGCGCTTGCGATGCGACCTTCGCCCAGCCACTCAAGGCAGCGCGGCAGCAGCTGCATGGCAGCCGCTTCGTGCGCAATGCCCGTGAGCTCGCCGCTTGCGTCCTTGTCGTAACTGCCGCCCGCTGGCGGCTCGCTGTCGCGCGTGACGCCGAGCGCCTCGAGTGCGCGGCTGTTGAGCCAAAGCGTGTGCCCGTCGCCCGAATACATAACGCAGGGACGATCGGGGAATGCTGCATCGAGCGACGCCTTGGTAGGATGCTCGGGCGGGTCCCAACGGTAGTCGCGCCAGCCCTGCGTCACAACCCAGGCGTCGTCGGGCAGATCCTGGGAAAACTCGAGCGCGTGTTGCACCAGTGCCGCCTCGGACGTACCCATATCCATGAGCATGTACGGCGAGGAGCCGACCGAGGTATGGAAGAAGTGCAGATGAGCGTCATGGAAACCGGGGCAGACAAACTGCTCGCCGTAGTCGATAACCGGCGTGGCGGCAGGCGCGGCGGCAATCACGTCATCGGGCGCACCGACTGCGACGATACGGTCGCCTGCGATGGCAATCGCCAGCTCGCGGGCGGTATCGACGCCGTCTTGCGCGGTAAAGACGTTCTTGGAGCGGATAATCCGATCGATATGTTGCATGGACATCCCCATCTCTGGCAGAAAATTCAACACCCCCGAGTGTACTCCCCCGCCTCGGTTACAAAATGCCAAGCGGCAAACGGCAGCTTTGCCAGGCCAAGTGGCAGGTGGCATACTGGAAAGAGCCTGTACGATTTTGCGATAAACCAGTAAGGAGCAAATCGACCATGACGAAGACCAAGGCACAGCAGATTATGGCGGCGACCGAGGCTCGCGCGGCTGACGACGTCACCGCAGCCATCCAAGATATCGCCGCCGAGTTTGAACCCTACATCATTAAGCAGCGTCGGCACTTCCATAAGCACCCGGAGCTGAGCCTCGCCGAAGAGCGCACGACTTCTGACATCGCCAACCAGCTCGACGCCATGAATATCCCCTACGAGCGTCCGCTCAAGACGGGCCTTGTGGCGACCCTTCGCGGCACCGCGCCCGACGCCTATCGCGAGGACGGCACGCCGCGCCGCCGCATCCTGCTGCGTGCGGATATCGACGCCCTGCCCGTCACCGAGCAGACCGGCGAGGATTTCTCCAGCGTCAACGAGGGCTGCATGCACGCCTGCGGCCACGACTGCCACATCGCCATGATGCTCGGCACGCTGCAGATCCTGCGCCATATGACAGACGACATCCACGGCGAGGCCCGCATCGTCTTCCAGCCCAGTGAGGAAAACGGCCAAGGCGCCAAACTCATGATCGGCACGGGCGTGCTCGACGGCGTCGATGGTGCCTACGCCGCGCACATCTGGAGCGAGGTCGACGCCGGCACCGTAAGCTGCGAGCCCGGCCCGCGCATGGCCAATACCGACTGGTTCCGCATCGATGTCCGCGGTACCTCGTGCCACGGCGCCATGCCCCAGCGCGGCCACGACGCCGTTATGGTTGCCGCCGAGATTGTCAACGCCCTGCAGACCATCGTCTCGCGCGAGATCAGCCCCTACGAGCCGGCCGTCATCACCGTCGGCGAGCTGCACGGCGGCACCGCGCGCAACGTTATCGCCGGCACGGCCTACCTCGCCGGCACAGTACGCACCTACGGCGATTCAACCCACGAGGAAATGCCGGAGCTTATGCGCCGCATCGTGGAGCATACCGCGGCGGCCTTGGGCGCCGAGGCAGAGCTCACCGACTACACCATCGCCAACTACAAGGTCGAAAACGACGCGGCCTCGAGCGAGCGCTGCCGTCAGGCTGTAATCAAGTGCCTGGGCCCCACCGGCCAAGGCCATTATCGCGGCACGCTTTCGGGCGAGGATTTTTCGGAGTACCTGCGCCGTGTGCCGGGCGTGCTCGCCTTTGTAGGTACGCGCAACCCCAAGATTGGCGCCACGTACGCCCAACATTCTTGCTTCTACAAGATCGACGAGACCGTGCTGGCAAAGGGCTCCATGGTGGCCGCCCAGTATGCTATCGACTTTTTGGCCGAGCCCACGCAAGAGGAGCTCGACGGCCCCGCGATCACCGCGGTCGCCGAAACCAACCCCGATCTGGCCGCCAAGTTGCGCTCTGCCAAGGCGACGACCGCCGAGGCTCGTGACGCCATCCACGACGCCCGCACGGCTCGCCATGCCGCAATCAAGGGCATCCACGAAGCCCGCGCCGCCGCTCGCCGCGAGGAGAAGCACGACGAGTAGTCGTCACACCCATTCATAACAGCCTGGCTGGAGCAAAGCGGGGGCGGATGTGTCGAAACGTCCGCCCCCGCTCATCTGTCAAGCGTTATTTCTACCATTTCTACCCCGTCCCCCAAATGGCAGGCGGCATGGCTACTCGTCCTGAGGGTCCTCGTCGGAACTTGGCTCAGGCTCAGGCTCGGGCTCGGGCGCCGGCTCAGGTGCAGGTGTCGGCTCCGGCTCAGGCACAGGCGCCGGCTCAGGTTCGGGCTCGGGCTCGGGCGCAGACGCGGTCTCGGGTGCAGGTGCCGACTCAGGCTTGGGCTCGGGCTCAGGCGCGACATCCGGAACGCTGTAACCCGAGGGAGCGGACTTCTTCTCGAAGGGCAACACAAAAGTCAGAACGTCGTCCTTATCCTCATCGGCCCACTCGCTTGCATAGCGTGCGGCCCAATAGCCAACGGCACGGTGCTTGAGCATCTTGCCAAAGACCGTAAGAAATACGGTGACGAACGCGATCAGCACCAGGAACAGTACAAGCGTGATGCCACCGCCGGTAACAATCGCCTCAATACCCGTAGGACGATAGTAGTAGCTATACATACCGACAGAGGCAATGGCGCCAAAGACGACCGTCAAGATCCATGTGACAACGTTGGCGACCAGGCCCGTCAAAAACTCGGCGAGGAACGAAGCGCAGAACAGCTTGGTCTTGTTGTTCTTAAAGGCCGCCCAAACCTTATCGAGCGAAAACGCGCTCTCGACGCGACCGGTCACCGCAAAGTGCATCACGGCAATGTCGGCGAACATCTTAAAGAAGACCCCCAGGACCGCCGTGGCAATCATAGCCAGAACGAGCAAGCCAAGCGAGCCAAGCAGCGCAGCCTCGAGCGCATAAGAGCCGTAATACGAATACGAGCCCGCCGCGCCAATTACCACGCCCTCCACCAGCGAAAGCACTACACCGATCACGGGAATGGCAGCGATAACCTCGAGCACGACCGAGATAACGCTCGAAAAGACTCCGAGGCCAAACGACGTGGAACGCATCAACGGACGCTCCATGCCGTCATCGATCTTAAGCGACAGATCGCGACCCCACTCTATGCCAAAGCCCGAACCGCACACGCTCGCCACGTAGGCAGCCAAAAAGCCGATGGCAGCTGCAATACCGCCGATAACGGGGATGAACAGCACGAGCACCGACACGACACAGATAAGCGCCGGCAAAAAAGCGATCTGGCACACGCGCTGCAGCACGCCCGGAGTCTTGGTCATATCCTCAAACGCCTGAGCCGTGCAGCCCTTGGACGCGTTCGCGACAGGTTGAGGAACAAACTGCTGAGGCTGAGGCTGACCCTGAGGGGTGGAAGCTGCAGCACCGACATTGGGGGCACCACACACGCCGCAGAACTTGTCGTTATCGCCCATGGGGGCGCCACACTGCGAACAGAACATCGAAATCATCCCTTCGTATCTAGAGCGAATCACCTGGATCGCAAACGATGTCTTTGGCATCATTATCACCCAATGTGAGGACAAATACTCTTAGATGACGTATTTGCAACGCGCGAGGCGCTTTTCGATTGTTTGATGAGTGTGTCCGCGCTAGTTCGTGCCGCGGAAACCCTTGCCGACGATCTCGGAGCTGTCGACGATCGTGATAAAGGCACCCGGATCGACTTCGCGCGCATAGCGGCGCAGTTGCACAGCCTCGCGACGGCTCAGCACGCTCATGATCACCGTCACGCACTTGCCCGAGAAGGCACCATAGCCGCGACTGATGGTCGCCGTGCGGTTGAGATGCTTGACGATAAACTCCTCGACCTTAAGGGGCTCGGAACAAATGACCGTGCAGACCTTACGAAGGTGAATGCTCTCGATGGCTTTGTCGACCACAAGCGTCTTGGCAAACAGGCCGAGCACGCAATACAGACCGACACGCGGGCCGTACAAGAAGGCCGCGATGGCCACGATGCCGATATCGACCAGCAGCAGGGCGCGGCCAATCTCGAGCGTCGTGCGGCGCTTGAGGATCATGGCAAGAATGTCCGTGCCACCCGTCGAGGCGCCGATATCAAAGACGATGGCGCTGCCGAGCGCCGGCAGAATCACGGCAAAGCACAGGTCGAGCCACATATCGCCCGTCATCGAGACATCGGTCGGGATAAAGAGCTCGAAAAGCGAAACATAGGCGGACAGCGCAAACGAGGCGAAGACACTCCACAGGATTGCCTTGCGCTCCAAAAAGATAAAGCCCAAAACGACGAGAACCGCGTTGATAATCCACATAAAGACGCCGACGGGCAGGGTCGGGAACAGCGTGGACAGAATAACCGACACGCCCGAGGTGCCGCCAAAAGCAAAGTGATTAGGGGTTTTAAACGCAACGATGGCAAAAGCCGTAAGAATCAGGCCCAGATTGAGCTCGGCGAAAAAGCGCGGGAAGCCTGGCTCCTGGCTACGCTTTTGGCCGGCACGCTCGCCGCGCTCGATATCGGTGCGATCAACCACGCGCTCCATCGGCACCACGGGAGGACGATGCACCTCCTCGGCAGCTCGCGATGCCGCCTCTGCCGCGGCAGCCTCAATTGCCCATGCCTGGCTTTCTGTTTCGTGCTCGTCAGCCATTACGGCAACCCCTCGTTAACAATTTGGAAACAATGCGCCCATTAGGGTAACGCGGAACGCGACGATTGCAACCCCTAGTTAGACGAGCGGTATGCCTACATCGGGGGCATACAAATAACGGCCGGCCGCACATACATCCGTGCGACCGGCCGTTTGACGTTTTCGCAGATAAAACCTGCCAAAATAAACCTGTCCCTTTTTGGCAGGTTACTCGTGCTGGTTGGTGCGGTGCTCGTACTCCTCGGGGGTGATGACATCCTCGATACGCAGGTTGACTCCTGCCACCTCAAGGCCGGTCATCGCGGCAAGACGCTCGGTCACGCGCGCCTTAACGTCGTCGAAAATCGCGGGCGCATAGGCGCCGTACTCGATAATGACGGAAATGTTGACGACCACGCGGTTGTCATCGGTGACCTCGACCGTCACGCCCTTGGTCAGGTTCTCGGCACCAAACTGCTCCTGTACAAAGTGCATGAGGTTGCCCTTCATGCCCAGGACGTGCGGCACCTCACGGGTGGCCATGGCGACGATCTTCTCGATCACACCGTTGGAATAGGTCAGCGAGTCCTCGGACTCGTCTGTTTCCTCATCGTCCTCGTCCGCATCGTCGGCGGGTTCGGCCTCGACGAGCGCCTCGTCCTCGAGCGTTACGTCCTCGGCCTCGGCAGCGACGGTCTCGTCCGCCTCGAGCTCGGTATCGGCCACATCGACCTTCGTGTTAAAAGCCATGGTTCCTCCTTATGCCCACCGCACACGCGGCGGTCGAATACATGCTAGCGACCGCTAAACAGACGGCCGAAGAAGTTAACGATCCCGTTCTCGCCGTCGCGGATCTGGCCAATCACGGCGCCGATCAGCACAAAGAAAGCAATGACGAGCGTATCCCACAGGCCGAGCGTGAGCACCAGCACGGCGAGCACAAAACCAGCGACGGCTCCAAGCGTGGTGTTGGGATGACGGACGGCATAGCTCCAGATGGCTGCCCCCGTACCCTTGATGAGACCCATGGCCTCATCAAAATCATCGGCGACCGCGTCATGCGACTCGGCGCCCTCTACCTTGGGATCGACGACCTCGCCTGCCGGCGCAGCGCTCTGATCGATGGTCAGGCGCGGAGTGCGAACGGTCTTGTCTTGATTGGTATCACTCACCGGAAACCTCCACGGTCTGGACGGTAGTCTTGGACGGCAAAAAACGAACGCGTGCGATCGTGCCCGGCGTACCGAGCATGGTGTCGCAGGCCTCCTCGATACGCTGCTGCATCGCGGTGGCAAGGGAAGCCATGTCCCGGTCGTCGAGCGCGATGGCGTCGACCTTAAAACGGACGCGCGATTCGTCGGAGCCCTGCACGCGCGCCTCGACATGCTCGACCATCACGCGGTCGTCGCGCTCTGCCGCGGTGCGGGCGCACGAGGAGAGGGCCGCGAGCGTGACCTCGATATTACGCTCCCCCGCCGGATGCACGCAGGACGGCTCGCGACGAGCAAACACCAGGCGGAAGAAACCCACGAGCACGCCGAGCGCCACGACGCCGCCGCACGCCGTAACAACGATGCGAGGCAGCGGATCGCGCATCAGCAGCATAAAGCGATAGGCATATGGCCCCCAAAACTGGCAGACCAACGTACCCAGCGCCACGACGGCGGCGGCAAGATACACGATCGCCAGGGCTCGTTTGAGCACGCGCATGCGGCGCTCCCTTCAAATCTCGATCCACAGAATGCAAAACGATTCGCATCATTATAAAAGAGCCGGGTCCGGTGCCTCATGCACGCGGATCCGGCTCATCTATTCCACGAGGCTTGCATGCTCGCTTCATTATGCCCAGATATGCACGGCTCAATCCGTGCGGGCGCTACTCCTCCTCGAGGGCAGCGATGACCTCGTCGGTCATGTCCATGGTGCTGTAGACGTCCTGGACGTCGTCGAGCTCCTCAAGACGGTCGATGAGGCGCTGAACCTTCTTGGCGTCGGCGCCGGAGACCTCGGTCGGGGTGGTCGGGACCATGGTGGTCTCGGAGCCCTTGACCTGGACGCCCTGCTCCTCGAGTGCCTTGGAGACAGCCATGACGTCGTTGGCGGCGGTCCAGACGATCCACTCCTCACCGGCGTCCTCGTAGTCCTCGCCACCGGCCTCGGCGATCGCCATCATAAACTCATCCTCGTCACCGGCAGCACCGTTGGCGATCATGGTCTCCTTCTTGGCGTTCTCGTCCAGGATCTCCTTGGCGACGACGATCTGGCCCTTGCGCTCAAACTGGAAGGCGACGGAGCCGGAGGTGCCCAGGTTGCCACCAGCGTGGGAGAAGGCGGAACGGACGTCGGCGGCAGTGCGGTTGCGGTTGTCGGTCAGGCAGTCGACGTAGACGGCAACACCGGCGGGACCGTAGCCCTCGTACACGATGTTCTCGTAGACGGCGGCGTCGGCACCCGAACCAAAGGCCTTATCGATAGCGGACTTGATCTTGTCCTTAGGCATGGACTGAGCCTTAGCCTTGGCAACGGCAGCGGCGAGGCTGGCGTTGTTCTCGGGCAGCGGGTCACCGCCGAGACGGGCAGCAACGGTGATGTTGCGGCTGAGCTTGGAGAAGAGGGCGGAACGCTTGGCGTCCTGCGCGCCCTTACGATGCTTGGTTGTGGCCCACTTAGAGTGTCCGGACATACGTGTCTCCTATCGGTTTCGACCTAAAGCCCAGCGCGAATGCTCGGGCAATATAAACAAACGTCGTTATGATATACCTACCGGCCTGCAAGATAAACCCCAAAATGAAGGCGTCGTGATGATGCAGCCCCTTGGCACAAAGCAGCCTGACCCCAATGCGCCAATCTTTGGTTAGGTCCACAGGCGGTCGCTGCGGGTGATCGTGGCGCCGATGGCGAAAGGCATGCATGCAATGACCGGGTACAGGTAGCGCATGTAGGTCGACCCGTTACATGGACCAATCAGGCACACAGCGAGCACACCCAGTAGCGGTATCCAGATGGCCAGCGCGCGCCACGAATGGCGGCGCAACAGGTAGACCACCACGGCGATCATGATCCACACGTAGGTGGCCGAGCTCATGGTGAGCGAGATAAACGGAATGCGCTGCACCGCCACGCGGTACAGGTTAATCAGGTGGTCGCACCGGCGCACGGCTTTGCTATCGACCGGATGGAAGTCAAAGTACTTGAGGTTATCGGGCTTCGCCATAATCTCGGCACTGCGCGCCGTGCTGTAGACCCACGCATCGCGGGCACTCGGATAAAAGTAGCCGTAGTAGTTATTGATGAGCGCCGAGATATAGCACTCGGGGTCCTTTTTGAACATCTGGGCCCACACCTTTAAATAGGCCTTGATGTCCTCCTGCGAGGCGTACTCATTGAAGCAGTTTTTGACGGCATCCGATTTGTCGGGGTTGTAACGGCGGCCCAGATTCTCGTACTTGAGCACACGGTCGATCACGGCACGCTCTTCGTCGGTCACCGAACCGTCGCAAGGAGCCTCCACGATGGTGCCGTCCTCCTTAACCGTGGGGTTGACGCCCGAGTTGAGGCCGTCGTGCTTTTGGACGAAGCGCGCCGTCTGCTGAAACGGAATCGAGAGGATCTCGCGCTTGGAGCCCGGCGTGATATCGTGCGCCGGCATAAAGACCTTGGTGAAATACATGTTGGAGACAAGGCAGAGCGCAAGCACTGCGAGCACGCCGACCCAGCGGAAGCGTGGCGTGGCGTACGAGGGCGTGACGCCAGACTGTTTGGCCACGCGACGGGCCACATGCGCGTCCCAAGCGCAAAACGCCGCCGCAATCACGCAGGCCGCCAACGGAAACACCAGGCCGCCGTTGCGCAGAAACGTGGAACCCATGGCGCCCATAGCGAGCAGCAGCCAGTCATGGCGCACAAAGAGCACGGGCCTCTGTTCGCCCGCACGCTCGGCATTGGCATCGCGACGGGGCAGGCCGCATGCCACAAGCTTCACGGTCTGCACCAACAGCACCAAAAACGCGTCGGCAAACAGCACATCTTTGGTAAGCAGGGCCGCGTAGTTGGAGAACATGGGCATAAACACAAAGAACAGCAAGATCACGCCGCGGACCGGCAGGCTCACGCCTAGCTTGCGCAGCGACGATATGGAATAGGCCATGCAGGCGGCCGTGATGACAAATTGGGCACAGGTGTAGATGGCAAGGCCCGCATTGGCGCTATTGAACAGCGAAAGCCCCAGTTGCACGCATGAGCCGATGATGGCCGTGTGCACCACCGGATGATGGCCGTTGAGCAGCACGTTGGGGTTAAGCAGGCGCAGGTAATCGCTCGTGCCGTTGGGGTAGTTGAACCATTGGCGGATCTGCGCGCCCGTATCTCCCATAAAGAGGCCGGGCAGCGAGGCGATAAGCGTGGGCGCCCAGGCAATCATGAGCACAAGAAACGGCCCGACAAAGGGATGGACCGAGAGCACGGCGTGAGTCACACGCCATACGCGGCCAAAGTGCGCTTCGGAAAACGGGATGCGTCGGGAGCTCAACCAATCCAGGCACTCAAAAGCCAGATAGAACGCCACGATCGCTAGGAGCATCCAGCCCGCGCCGCCAATCCAGGCGCAGATAACGCGTGCCTTGTCGCCCAGCACAATCTCTGCCGAATCGGTAAGGTCGTAGCTACGGCCGAACACCATGCAAACGGCAAAGAACAGCGATGGCAGCACGACCGACGGGCGCCAAGCGTCACCGCGGCCAAAGAATACGTAGCGAAACGGCAGCGTAAGCAGACAGGCAAGCGCAAGCAGCATGACCGCGTCGGTATGGCCGGCAAACGAGAGGAGCACCTCGTAGCACACGTACAGCATGCCCGAGGCTTTGGGGTCAATTGCCAAGACTGCGTTGCTCGACACCGGGGCGGGATCGATGGAAAACGCCGTGGTCGCCAACAGCGCGAGCAAAAATGCGATGAGCGTCTGCTTGGCGGGATAGCGCTTAAACCAAACGATGCGGGCGGCGTCGCGCGCAGCCGTTGCGGAGAGGTCGGAATCCTTCACAGTCCGAATAGCCTTTCTAGAAACCTGCCAAAAAGGGACAGGTTTATTTTGGCAGGTTTTATCTGGGGAAACGTTACGGTTCTGTCATCGTTGCCCGGCAAAACCACCACAAAGGTGCCTGTCCCCCTTGTGGTGGCATGTGGTGGCTAGGCGTCGAGGTAGATGCGCTGGGGGCGATTGCGGTGGAGGGCAAAGATGACAAGCGCCAGGCCCGCAATCACGAGTGGCAGACTCAACAGCTGACCCATGGTGATGACGCCGCCCAGCAGATAGCCCAGCTGGGCATCGGGCACGCGCACAAACTCAATGAGGAAGCGGACGATGCCGTAACCCATCACAAACACGCCCATAAACGTGCCCTGGGGCAGCAGCGGTTTTTTGCGGCTGAGCACCTGCAAGATGCAAAAGAGCACAATGCCCTCTAGGAATGCCTCGTAGAGCTGGGAGGGATGGCGCGGCATATCGCCCGCGGCGCCGCCGAAGATCACGCCCCAGGGCAAATCGGTCGGCTTGCCCCACAGCTCGCCGTTGACAAAGTTGGCGCAGCGCCCCAGGCACAGGGCCAGCGGAGCACCGATGACCGCGAGGTCTGCCAAAGTCCACGCATCGAGCTTGTACATGCGGCACACGAGCACGCCGCCGATGATGCCGCCCACCAGGCCGCCATGGAAACTCATGCCGCCCTCGTTGGTGGCAAAGATCTCGAGCGGATGCGCCCAGTAGTAGCCGTCGCCGTAAAAGACGACGTAGAACAGGCGGGCGCCAATGATAAGGCCAAAGACCACACCGACCACGACGCTCGTCAGGTCGTCGACCGTAATGTCGAAACCCCAGCGACGCTGCGTGCGATACATGACGACCGCCGTGAGCAGAGCGCCGACCACGTAGGCCAAGCCGTACCAGTAGATGGTGATGGGCCCCGCCGAAATCGCGACGGGATCAAGCATATGGTAGAAGTCGTTGAGCATATCGGTCCCCTGCTCCCTACATACAAATGCGGCCGCGGGCCTTACGCTCGCAGCCGCATATTTGGGCGTAACGTCTATGCGGAGCGTACCGTCCGCAGCTTTCGCATCTTAGAACGGCGCATACTCGTCGTACAGGTCCTCGGTCTCGCCGGAGGCATTGACCTGCTCGACACGGGTAACGCCGGGTACGTGCTCCTTGAGGATACGCTCGATACCCATGGACAGGGTCAGTGCGCTCATAGGGCAGCCGGCGCAGGCACCCTGAAGCTCAAGCTGGACGACGCCCTCGTCGTCGACGCCCACATACTCCATATCGCCGCCGTCAGCCTGCAGGTTGGGGCGGATCTCCTCAAGAACCTTCTTAAGCAGCTCTTCGTTAACAGCCACAGGGGCTCCTTTCTCACAATTACGCGGGCGCGCCCGCGGACAGAAGCTATGTTACTACAGCCATGTACCCGCTCACGAGCCGTCCATGCGCGCGGACACGACTTTCACGAGCAGTCAATTTGGGACGGGGCTTTTTTAGCTGCTTTTGCCGACGCCCGGCGCTAGCACACGCTGCCGCTACTGCTGAGTTTGTTCCCCGGTGCCGATGTGGACATCGACGATGACCTGGCGGTAGCTGATGCCGCAGGAGTCGAGAATGCGGCGACTGATGCGGCCGTCGTCGGTGTCGGCGTACTTATTGTCCAGGTAGACAACCTCGCCCACGCCCACCTGCGCCAGGATCTTGGCGCAGTCATGGCACGGGAACAGCGTGACGTAGACCGTGGAACCCTCAAGGTCTTTGAGCGAGCCGCGGTAGTTGAGCACGGCGTTGGCCTCGGCATGGACTACGTAGTTGTGCTTGTCCTGTAGCGGGTCATCGCTCGTGCCCCACGGGAAAAAGTCGTCGTTGAGTGCCGAGGGCGTACCGTTGTAGCCCACCGAAAGGATGCGGTGGTTGGTGCTGGCGATGCACGCGCCTACCTGCGTATTGGGATCCTTGCTGCGGCGCTGCGCGGCGATGGCTACGCTCATAAAGAACTCGTCCCAGCTAATAACGTCGCGGCGCTTGCCCGACGTGGTTTGATGAAGATCGTCCGACATGGCAGACACCTCCGAAATCGCAATAGTTTGACCCATTGTAGCAGGTGAAAGGTGGGGTTGTTTCCTCTCCCGCCGACGTCCTCGGCTTTATGCGCGACGAGGCTTTTGGTTGATGCGGTACAGCTCGGCGAGACCCCGCAGCGTCAGTGCGTCGTCTACCGTCAGGCTGTGGCCGACCAACGCAGCGAGCGCCTCGGCATCGTCGCCGGTAATGACGATGGGCACGTTGCCTTCCCCCGCGGCCTTGGTCGCGCGCATCTCGGCGAGCACCATGTCGAGCATGCCGTCGATGCGGGCTACCTCGCCCAAGACCACGCCCGAGCGCATGGCCTCGCGCGTGTTGCGGCCGATCACATGCGTGGGCGCCGAAGGCTCGACCTGCGGCAGACGCGCCGCAGCGGCCGAAAGCGAGCGGGCGCCAAGTGCCAGACCCGGCGCGATGACGCCGCCGACAAAGGTTCCGCGCGCATCGATGACCTCGATATTGGTCGTAGTGCCCAGGTCGATCACGATGCACGGCGAGCCGTAGACGGCGCGGGCAGCCACGGCGTCGGCGATGCGGTCGGGGCCGATCTCGGCCGGGTCGTCGTAGTGCACGGGCATGCCGGTCTTGAGGCCCGGCCCCACGGTGAGCACGCGCCCCGTGCAGGTGCGGGAAAGCGCCGCCTTCCACGGGCGCTCGAGCGCGGGGACCACACAGCTCAGTACAGCAGCCGCGGGCACAAGCGCACCCGGCATGCCCGCATCGATTGCCAGCGCGCCCATGACCTGCACGAGCCTCATGCGCGCCTCGTCGGCCGTGATGCTCGACGGCGTCGTGATCTCGCACGTCGCAAGCGGGCATTCCTGCGCCGCGGCCGAATCCTCGGCAAACAGGCCAAAGCGAATGAATGTGTTGCCCACATCGACCGTCAATATATATGCGCACCCATTAAGCATCGTCGGCGCTCCTTTCGTCTGCCCAGCAGTATATCGCCTACCTAAACCAGTCATCCCAAAATGACTAGCTTACGGCTATACTGGTGCGCGGTCGCGCGCGAGCTCACGCGGCGGCCCTTGGTAACCCGACTTCCCGCGCCGTATCCGTAGCGGCGCTCCCGGGGGAAGCGGATATACGCAAAGGAGTTTTATATGAGCAATCCCTCGAACCGCGCTTCGATGCGCGGGCAACTCACGCTGCGTGGCGTCGTCATCGGCGTCCTTGGCTGCGTGATTATCACGGCAAGCTCGGCCTATACTGCCCTCAAGATGGGCGCCCTCCCCTGGCCGATCATTTTCGCTGCCGTCATTTCGCTGTTCTTCCTGAAGCTCATGGGCAACGCCAGCCTCAACGAGGCCAACGTCACCCACACCATCATGTCTGCGGGCGCCATGGTCGCCGGCGGCCTGGCGTTTACCATCCCGGGCGCCTGGATGCTGGGCTATGCCGACCAGATCAGCTGGCTTGACATGTTTATCGTGGCACTCGCCGGCACTATCCTGGGCCTACTGGCCACGGCACTCATCCACCGTCACTTTATCGTGGACGCCGCGCTGGAGTTCCCCACCGGCAACGCCGCAGCTCAGACCCTACGCGCGACCGAGGCCGGCGGCAAGACCGGCAAGCAGCTCTTTGGCTCCATGGCCATCGCAGGCATCTACAGCGTGCTGCGCGACGCCCTGGGCGTGGTGCCCAGCATGCTGTGCACGCTCAATATCCCCGGCGTGACCTTTGCCATCTATAACTCGCCCATGTTGCTGTCCATCGGCTTTTTGGTGGGCTTCGCCCCCGTCGCGTTCTGGTTTGCTGGCGCGCTGCTGGGCAATTTTGGCATCATCGTCGGCGGCACCGCTGCCGGCCTGTTCGATGTTATGACCGCGCAGGGTATCGTCAAGTCCCTCGGTATGGGCCTTATGATGGGCTTTGGCGTCGCCGTCGTCCTTAAGGACATCCTGCCGCAGGTCGCCGGTATCGTCCGCGGCCTCGCCGCCGACAGCTCCACCGACACCGACGAGCAGTCGCTCATCTCGGGCTCCCTTAAGCTCGACGCCGGCATCATCGGCCTGGGCACCGCCGCCATCGCCGTGATCGTTGCCATCGCGCTCGACCTCGGTCCCGTCCCGGCCGTCATCGTCACGCTGTTCACCTTTGTCACCACCATCATGAGTGCGCAGAGCTGCGGCCAGACGGGTATCGACCCTATGGAGATCTTTGGCCTCATCGTCATGCTCATCGTGGCAGCCTTCGCGCAGCTCGCACAGGTCAAGCTGTTCTTTATCGCCGGCATCGTGGCCGTGGCGTGCGGCCTTGCGGGCGACGTCATGAACGACTTTAAGGCCGGAGCCGTACTGGGTACCAACCCGCGTGCACAGTGGGTCGGCCAGGCCATTGGCGGCATCGTGGGCGCCATGGTCGCTGCCGCCGTCATGGTCGCACTCGTCACCGCCTATGGTCCGGACGCCTTCGGCCCCGACAAGAGCTTTGTGGCCGCGCAGGCAAGCGTGGTCGCCACCATGGTCTCGGGCATCCCGAGCGTGCCGTGGTTTGCGGGCGGCTTTATCGCCGGCATCGTCATGTACTGGCTCGGCATTCCGGCCATGATGATCGGTCTGGGCGTGTACCTGCCGTTCTACATGTCACTCACGGCATTCCTGGGCTCCTGCGTCAAGCTCGCCTACGACAAGTGGGCCGCACACCGCGACGCCGAGGCAGGCCTTTCGGACGAGGAGAAGGCTGCCAAGGATGCCGCCTTCCAGGAGCAGGGCCTGGTCGTTGCCAGCGGCCTGCTGGGCGGCGAGTCCATCGTCGGCGTTATCCTGGCGTTTGTCTCCGTGGGATTGAGTCTGCTGGGCTAAACCCAACAACAACGTACCCGTGCAGAGCGCGGGGTCGGAGACCATCCGGCCCCGCGCTTTTTTTGTATCTGCCGAAACCCTCGGCTTCAACCTCATTTGACGCGCCCCCTTTACCTACTCGTCTAAGTTTCACGTCAAGATGACCACCCCGCCTGCCGCGGTGTAGAGTAGAGGCAGCGGACGCGATGCATAGCCCGCGGCGAAGCGAGGTGAACATGAAACTCGATAACCAGCAGCTCAAGCGACTGCGCGAGCGCCATCACCGGCGCCACGGCATCCGCCCTGCCTATAGCGAGGTCATGGAGAACGCCGGCCGCTTCCTGAGGCGCGCATTCAACATTCGCGAGGGACGCGCGCCCTATCACGTAATTCGTAAGCGCTTTGTAAACGGGGCGCGCCTAACCGGCTCGCACCTGTGCATCCTCATTATCGCCATGCTGATCGCGAGTGTCGGCCTCGATATCGATTCGGACATCGCCATTGTGGGCGCCATGCTCATCTGCCCGCTCATGGGCTCGGTCCTTGCCATGGCATACGGCATCGCCACGCTCGACCGTGAGATTACCCTCGAGGCAATTGCCGGCCTCGCGCTGCAGATGGTCCTTTGCCTGATCACTTCCACGCTGTATTTTAAGCTCTCGCCCCTTGGCACCACCACGGCCGCCATCATCGATAACTCGACACCCACCGTATGGGACCTTGCCGTCGCGCTCGCGGGCGGCTTTGCGGGCGGGCTGGGTAACTCGCGCGACCAGGAGCCTTCGACGCTCATTGCCGGCGTAGCCGTGGCGACCGCACTCATGCCGCCCCTGTGCGCGGCAGGTTACGGCATTGCCATCGCAAGCGGGTCGCTGTTCCTCTCGGCCCTCTACGAGTTTGGCATCAACGTCGTCTTTATCGCACTGGCGGCCGAAGCCGTATTGCTTCTTTTACGTGTACCGCTCAAGCGCGACCTCAACGGCGACGGCATTGTGACCGCTGAGGAAAATGCCGAGGTCGATGAGCTGTCGCACAAGGTGCGCCGCCGCATCATCGTGGGTACGGTGATCTTTGCCATCCCCTGCATCGTTATGACGGCGGGGTCTATTGGCTCGGCGCAGACCGGCGTGCAGGACGGCTACGGCGTCACCGAAACTACGCGCGAACTTGCCGCGGTGCTGCCGGGCTTTAAGGATTACACCGTCGCCGTCGAGACTTCGGCTACCGAAGGCGACAAGGAGGGCCTTGTCGAGCGCGAGGTTGTCGCTCACGTGACGACAAGCGAGGCACTCGGGGCGCACGACCGCCGCGTTGCCCGCAAGCTCATCGACCTCAACGTGCCCGAACTCGATCGCGTGGAGTTTGACGTGAAGGGATGCGGGACGCGAGGTGGGCCCGGCACGAGAGCGCAGCCGCGGGGCGCAGGCACAGCCAAGCGCAGCGCTACAGCTCGTACTTGTACACGCGGTAGATGTACTTCTCGGCTTCCATCTCGTAGGTAGCGATGGGCAGTCCATAGCGATCGTACTCGGTGAAGGTCTTGGCCTGGCCCGATGCCACGAGCATACTGTTCAAATCGCCGACACGCTGCGCACTGCTTACGTAACCTGAGAACGGCACTGCGATCTGGTCCACAAGCTCGTAGATGCGCGCGTTCTCGTCCACCGTAAAGATGCGCCCAAACGAATGCGTTCCCTTGCTGTAGTCTGTCACCACCGCGGCACCCAGCTGGCCCCAGTCGAACTTGGGATAGCCCTCGGCCGCACCAAAGTTGTTGTCGTACAGCAGCACCTGGTAGCGACCAGTCGTGGTCGTCTCGTCGTTTGGCAGATAGGTCACACTGTGCTGGCCCGCGTTGAGCGAAAAATCGCCTTGGGCCTGCAGCAACTTGTCCTCAAAGCCCGAACCAGCCCAAAAATCAGGTGAGCCCATAAGCCAATCGACCGTAGGCGTGCCGTAGATATCCGTGAGCTTGATAACCGTTGAGGTCTCGCGCGAGCTGAGCAGAACGGTGCCGCCGCCGAGCCACTGGATCGTGTTGATGTGAATCCAATCCAGGTCGCCGTCCGAGGCAACCTTGGCGCTCGCCTTGAGATTGGGGAATATGTCGCCCAGGTCCACAACAAGGGAAACGTCACCGGTGGTTACGTCAATCTTAATGATGAGGTCCTCGACATTAACGCGATCGTCCTTGTCTTTTTTGGCGGCCGCGCGGTCGACGTCCAAATCGGCCTCGGAGCCGGCATGGCTCGCCAGCACCAGCAGATTGCCGTCGTCATCGAAGGCGTAGTCGTGGTGTAACTCATAGTCGCCCGTGCTCCAGACATTTACCACCTGGCCGATGGCGTTAATCTGGGCCATCTTGGTCGTCGAAATGCTCATAATCATGCTGCCGTCGCCCGGAAACAGCAGGCGATGGCTGCGGTAGCCGATGATCGGCACCTCGCCGCGAATCTGGCCCGCGTTGTCGTAGAGGTACATGAAGTCGAGCTTGGATGAGTCGTTGCCCAGAATAGTAAAGAGGCCATCGGCAAGCGGCGTGTTGGACTCCCCCGCCGTGACGGCGAGCCGCTATTCTTCCTCGCCCTTGAGAGCCGGCGTCTTGATGGTAAAGGTCGAGGTGCGGCTGGTACCGTCTTGTGCCGTACAGGTGAGGGTCACCTTGTTTTTGTGGTTGGGAATGAGGCCGATGACCTTGAACTCGTGCTCCGTAGCCGGCGCGTCGCCGCCGTGGGGCGTGTGGGAAAAGGTGGCGACTTTGGGCGCGTCACCGGTCTTTTTGCGACCGGCGACCTTGTAGGAGACGGTTACGGGATCCGCCGTTGCAAAGCGCATGTAGCAGCTCAGGGTATCGGTGCCAAAGGGATCTGCCTTGACGAACGGGGCGGTTTCGTCGAAGCTGCCTGCGGCGTAATCAGCATCGAGCTGGTCTTTGATGGCCGCCTGCTTCTCGACGTCGTAGGTCGCGAGAATCTGCTTGTGGAACTTCTTTTGCTCGTCGGTGAGCTCGTTGCTCGCAGTGGATGCGGCACCCGTGCCGGCCCCGCCGACTGAACAGCCCGTAAGCCCCGTCCCGGCAAGTGCCAGCGCGCCCGCCGCACCCGCAAGAGCCGCTCGACGCGAGAATAGCCTAATGTCCTTATCACTCAATTCCATATCGTTACCGTCTTTGAATACCACCGTCGTTTTCCTCATATACCATGGCGTTTGCCCAGGCCTGTCCAATTATGACTCGAAGCTTAACAAACGCCTCTTAAGGCTAGCTTAGGCTCGAGGCAGCCGGAGCTGTTAGCCGCAAGATGCACAGGGGACGCAGGAATGCGATGATCCGTTTTCCTCCGTCCCCGAGGGATCATTTTTTAGTACTTGAAGAAGCCCTCGCCCGAGCTTTCGCCCAGCTTGCCTTCGTCGAGCATCTGCTTGAGGACGGATGCCATGGCCTTAAAGTTGTAGGGCATCATCATCTTTTTGAGCAGCGGGCTCACCAGACCCGGCACCTTCTGGTACTGCATAACAATGTTGTAAGCCGTCTGGATACCAACCGTATCGAATACGCGGAACGGACCCTTGGGGGCGCCGGTGCCACGCGTCCATGCGAGGTCGATGCTCTTGGGATCGCTCACGCCCGAGACATACAGGTCGAGACCCGAAAGCAGCCATGGCACCAGCATGGAATTGAGCAGGTAGCCGTTCTTTTCCTTGTTGACGGGCAGGGCAAGCATGCGAATGTCGTTGGCGAAGTCGACGAGCTCGTCGAAGTAGCGCTTGTCAGTTTGATCCTGCGCCATGACCTCGGTCATGTTGTTCTTCCAGATGGAGTTGGCAAAGTGCAGCGACAGGTACTTCTCGGGACGGCCGGTGTACTTGGCAAAGGTGCTCGGCAGCAGCGTAGAGGAGTTCGTCACGACGACAGTCTTTTGCGGGAGAACCGGGGCGAGCCTTTTGTAGAAGTCGATCTTTGCCTGGGTGTCCTCGGCCATAGACTCGATGACCAAGTCGGCATCGGCCGCTGCCTTGGCAAGATCGAGCTCCAGCTTGAGCGTGGAGTAGGCACGCTCGACGGCGGCGAGTGCCGCCTCCTTGTCGAAGGGCTGGCCGCTATCGGCGATACCGGCGCACCACTCGCCTGTGCCATCCGCCATGCCCTCGATTGCCGCGATGTACTCCTCGCGCACATGATCGATCTTGGGCTGGGTGCGGCCGATGCTGCCCTCGC
>CALKBB010000309.1 GCA_937989795.1 uncultured Collinsella sp.
TACGAGACGTCTTCCATTCTATGGAGTATTCGGTTACTCAGGAGGTTCTCACCGTCGAATTCCTCGGTTTTGCCTCCGTCCGAGGTTACGGCATACAGGTGCAGTTTTGCGGTGGTCGCAGGGTCGGCGACCGTGAGGTTGTCGATTTGGTTGGCCGTGCCCTTTGCCCCAAGCAAGGTGAGCAGGGTGGGGGCTACGACCTCGCCCGATGGCAGAAAAACAACTTCGACGGTTTTAGGGAATGCGATAATGGCTGCTTTGCGGACGGGCTTATCGGCGGCGACGACCTTAATGCTCGCGGCGTCGACGGTTTCCGTGCGGTCGAGCGCGACCATCATGCAACAATTGCCCTCGTCGATGTCCGCCGGCATGGGGTACCCCAAGTTTTCGCCAGCTTGCGTGCTGTCGGCATCGGCGGCCGTTTCGCTTGGCTCGCTGTAAGTGGCTGAAGGACCGCTCGATGGCGGTGTTATGTCGCCTGGTGTTCCATTGTCCCCAGGCGCCATTTCACCGCTGTTCTCGCTGGAGTCGCTTGCGATGTCGCCTGTCGAGGGAGCGAGCCCAACCGCTCCCGCTCCGTTCCATTCCATCTCGAGGAGTGCCGGATCGGCAAAGACGTGATGCGCATCTTGCGTTTGGGTACTGATATCGACAGGACCGGGATCTGTCCCTCGCGTTAGGCTGAGCGATCCGGTTCGCTGTTTGCCCCGAGTCTTCTGGCTTTCTGTGTCGCTCGCGTAGAACATCAGAGGGATCTCGCCATTTGCTGCGGCGTCGGTGCCCGCTTTGGTCATTTTCAGCGCTGCGGTGAATGAGATAGTGGGCTGCGTGCCATCTGCGCTCGAGGGGACGCAGCCCAGGCATACACCTCCTCCGTCTTCGAAAAACGTGCTGTCGAAGGCGACTGTTGCCCCGTCCGCCGAGTCATCGGACGGAGTGATGTCGAGGCGCAGCTCCACGTCGCAGAAATCGCCATCGGCATCAGTTGCAGCTGCGCGCCATGTGCAGATAGCGCATCCCGTTAGGGGACCGTCCGTTGTGCGCGAGTGCTCGGTATCCACGACTATCGAGCTGTTTGTGCAGCGACGGAGGCACCCCGAGGTCGAAATGCTTGCCTGCGCAAGCGAGAAGCGTTGGCGTGCGATGGTGCTCATCTGGTTTGTGGCGAGACACTTGACGGCAGGTAAGGGGACGTCCACGGCGGGTGTCGCTAGAGCGGCGACGGGAATGCCGGTGGCAAGCGCGCTGCAGAGTGCGGCAACGGGCAAAAGGTTTTTTGATGCCATGGGTTCTCCTTACCTGTTCTGGACGGTCTCGATTTGTGCGGCTACTGGCTGCGTTTGATGCGCAGGCCTAGGCCGATGGCGCTTGCGCCTGCCGCGGCGATTCCTGCTGCCAGGAACTGTCGCGTGTCGTCCGTTTGCGCTAGGGGCTCGTGTTGGCCACTGCGTTCGAGCTCCGATAGATCGACGGTCACCTGTGTGGCAGCTTGCGCCTGTTCTTGTTGGGCAAAGGCAGCGATCGGGGCAAACGTTACAACGCCGATGATGACGGCAAGGACAACCGCCTTAGGCCGTGTGCGCACCGGGCTCGACCGTCCACGTAATGCTTGCGACTTGGTCGCCCGTGCTGTCCCCGGTCAAATGGAAGATGTCTCGCGTGACGCGGGCGACATTGCCACTCGTCTTGAGCTTAATCTTGTCCGTACCATCGGCGATGCCCTGATAACCCATGTCGAAGAATGCATTCTTGGAGAGGTCGAGGCCCGCTTCCTGCGTCGCGGCATGAGCGTCTTGGAGCGCCTTGTCTGGGCCAACCTTAAAATCAATGGAGTTCTGGGCGGTTCCCGTCTTGGCGTCGGCGACGATGCTCCAGGAGTTCTGGGCGGCAATCTTCATGTTGGTAACGTGGATGCCATAGGCCGAAAGATTGTCGATGGTGGTTGCGTTCTCGGAAGGGCCCTGAAGCGTGCCATCGGCCTTGGCGATAAATGGGATGACAGTCGGAGCCTTAAACTTGATGTTGTCGATTTCGGTCCTGATGGTCACGTCGGTGGTTCCAACGCGTCCCTCCGCCAGGGCGGTGGTCGGCGCGGCGCCCATTGCGAGCGCGAGCGCCAGTCCTGCGCCCACGACGAGCGCCCTGGTCCCGCTCAAGTTCCTGGTGATGTCCATAATCGTTCCTTTCTATTCGTCACGGACCGTTTCCGTGATGGTTGGACGAAAGCGGCGTGGGTGCGCGTTTTCGCAACAGGCGGCAGATCTAGTCTTCGGCCTGCGCAACCCGCACCTTGACGCGCGTGGGATTGCCATGGGCGTCGTAGGTCTTGGCGTCGAGCGCTTGAATCTCGATATACGCCTCACCTTCTTTGA
>CALKBB010000310.1 GCA_937989795.1 uncultured Collinsella sp.
TGGCCGAAAGCGTGGTCTTGCCGGTGCCCGACAGGCCAAAGAACACGGCGGTCTCGTGCGTGACGGGATCCATGCTGGCCGAGCAATGCATGGGCAGCACGTCGTCCTCGACGGGCAGTAGGTAGTTCATGACGCTAAAGATCGACTTTTTAATCTCGCCGGAGTAACCGGTGCCGGCAACCAGAATCACGCGTTCCTGGAAGTTGATGACCACGGCAGCGCTGGAGTTGAGGCCTTTGATGGCGGGATCGCACTGGTAGCCGGGAGCGGCGAGCACGCAAAAGTCCGGCTCACCGGTGCGCGCGATTTCGCGAGCGAGCGGACGGGCGAGCATTTGCTTAATGAAGAGCGCCTGGCTGGCACGCTCGCAGGCGACGAGCAGGCGACGCGTGTGGTTGCGGTCGGCGCCGGCCATGCCGCGGGTGACGAACACATCGCGCTCGTTGAGATAGTCGACGATACCGGCCTTGATGGTCTCGTAGCTCTCGATCGAAAGCGGTCGGTTGACGGCGCCCCAGGCGATCTTGTCGTGAACATCGGGGGTGTCGACGATAAAGCGATCGTTGGGAGAACGGCCGGTGCGCTCCCCCGTCTCGATTACCAGCGCGCCGTTGGATGCCATGCGGCCTTCTTCGCGGCGGATGGCATGCTCGACGAGCTCCGCGGCGGGTAGATCGACCAGCAGACGGGGTTGATTCTCGGCGGGATCTTCGACCAGCGTAATGCCAAAATTGGACAGAACTTCTGCAGGGGTAACACCAGGCATGGGGCCTCCTTTAAAAACGCGGCACGTGGACGCGGCGCGCACTTTACTCACGTAAAGCCCGTTGTACCCGATATGCAAAAACGTTTTTGCGGCAACGGCGAAGCGCCCGCCCAACGGTCAAAAATCGCAGGCAAGCGGCCTAGTCATTGGGGACGCTCTTAAACGACTAGTCATTGGGGGCACTCTTGAACAGGCAACAACCAAGGAGCGTCCCCGGATGCCGGCACTTAGGGACGTTCCCAAAGTGCCGGCACATAAGGAACGTCCCTAAGTGCCGACTGCTGAATGGCGCCGCCGAAAATATTGAACAACCTGTTCAAAAACACGAGCAAACGCCGCCGCGTCTATACTAGAGCGCAGTAATAGAAAGGACTCCGCTTTGAGCATCACGCCCCTCGATAGCATCCGCCGCGCCATCGCCCGCCGCAATGGCGTCGCCGACCCCGCC
>CALKBB010000311.1 GCA_937989795.1 uncultured Collinsella sp.
GGTCAAGAATCGAGGGGGCATCATCGGAATCGGACGCCCCGGGAGCCTCGATGGGTACCGAGGTATAGGCCGAGGACGATTCCATGGCCTCCAGCACCTCGTCGACGGTCACGTCTAGGTACTCAGCGATTTCTTCGACCTTAGGCGAGCGCTGCAACTCGTTAGTAAGTTTGTCGGTAGCCTGGTTAACCTTGGCAGAAAGCTCCTGCAGACGACGAGGCACGCGCACGCTCCAACCCTTGTCGCGAAAGTGACGCTTGATCTCGCCCAGGATGGTGGGCGTGGCAAACGTGGTGAACTCGAGTCCGCGCTCGGGATCAAAGCGGTCGATTGCTTTGAGCAAACCCAGGTATCCGACCTGCATCAGGTCGTCGAGTGGCTCGCCGCGGTTCTTAAATTTGTTGGCAAGAAACCTTACCAGGTTCATATGGGACATGACGAGCTGCTCACGTGCGTCCGGATCACCGGTCTCTTTGTAGCGACGAAACAGCTCGCGGGTTTTCTCCTTGTCCCAAGCGGTCTTACCGCTCCGGGAACGTTCGGTCATATTAGATATCCGCCTTGAGGTCGAGGGAAAGCGTCAGAGGCGCCGCGGTCTTTTCGTAGGAATCGCACACGCTTGCCAGAATGAGCTCGGCATACACGGCAGCCTGATCATCCTCATCGACAGTCGCCTGGTCACCAAAGGTAAAGGTCATGCCCACGTGCGATTCGTCGACGTCAAATTTGATCGAAATGTCATCGGAATCAACGGCCGTGCAGCCAAAGATGAAGGCCTCCTCGGCAGCCATACGGATGTCCTCGATGCGATCGACGGACATGGAGCACAGCGCACCAACGTTGGCGGCCGTCATACGTACGAGACGTGCCAGACGTGGATCCCCGGCAACAGTCAGCGAGATGGGGCAAGTTGCTTCGCTACTCATCGCAGGACTCCTCGGAGGTCTCGGCGGGCGTATAGGTGTAATACTGGGCTGCTTTAGCAGCAGGCTTCTGCGCATCATCGTCACCAGCAGCGGCATCGTCCCCGGCTTCGCCAATCAGGACACGCTCGGTCGGCTGCTCGGCGTCGGCAGCAGCGGAAAGCTTGCGCTCGGCGTCAGCCGCGGGAGCCTTCACCTTATTGAAGAGCTTTTGCACGGCACCGGCCGCAGAGTCGGTCACGCTCGACACAGCATTGCTGGCCTCGGCCATGCTGCCCGTAACCTCGGAAATGTCGCGAACCACGGCTTCGACCTCTACGAGATTAGAAGTCAGGGCATCGACGGCGGTCTTGCTCGACTTGAGGAGTGGCTCAACCTGTGCCAACGCGGGGGTGAGCTCATCGACAGCGCCATCGAGCTTTGCTACCACGGGCTGAGCCTCGGCGATCGTGTTGTTAAGGTCGCTCACCGTCTTGTCGAGCGAATCAACGACGGTGCGGGTCTTGCGCAGCGTGAGCGCGAGCTCGATAACAGCCCACACGCCGGCAACGGCGAGCAGCAGCAGGGCGATTTGAATGGGACTCATACAAGCCTCCCGAAGGAATCGAAATACAGACGCTTTTCATGGTACCCCAAAGGGGACCGAACATGCCAAGAGCAGCAACGTGGGACAAAATTATCAGCAGCTACCTCGGTGCATTCCCGCTGCGGTCGCGTTCGCTTTGTTCTACGCGCCATTCTTCCCAACCACGGCCGGCAGGCCGCCAAAATGCACCGCGTTCCAAGCCTTCGGGCAAATAGCGCTGATCGACCCAGCCTTCGGGATAATCATGTGGATACTTATACACACCGTATTCATCGCTGCCCGGGCGATGGCGATCGCGCAGATAACTCGGCACCTCGCGCAGCCCACTGGAATGAATATCGGCCAACGCCGCATCAATGGAAGCCTCGCACGCGTTGGACTTAGGCGCCAGGCACACATAGAGCGCAGCCTGAGCCAGGTTAATGCGGCACTCGGGATAGCCAATGACCTCGGCAGACTTAAACGCGGCATGTGCCACCAAAAGCGCCTGCGGGTCGGCGTTGCCAACGTCCTCAGAAGCCTGAATCATAATGCGACGAGCGATAAACTTGGGATCCTCCCCCGCGTCAATCATGCGCGCGAGCCAATAGATCGTGGCATCGGGGTCGCTTCCGCGCATGGACTTGATAAACGCACTGATGATGTCGTAGTGCATGTCACCGTTTTTGTCATACGAAAAGCCACGACGTGGATTGGCAATCTTCACGTCGTCAACAGTGATGGGATAGCGCTCCCCCGCCGCCGGCGCTGGCGTCCCTTCCGTATCGGGACGTGTGACGGCAATCTCGCTCGCAAGCTCAAGCGTCGTGAGCGCCGATCGAGCGTCACCCGCTGCCAGCGTGCAAATGGTCTTGACCGTATCCTCATCGGCCGAGAACTTACCGTTCAAACCCTGCGGCGCCTCGAGCGCACGCTCAATAAGCGTGGCGATATCCTCGTCTTTAAGATGCTCAAGTTCCACCACGCGACCGCGCGAGAGCAATGCCGAGTTGACCTCGAAGTACGGATTCTCCGTCGTGGCGCCAATCATAATGACGGTACGGTTCTCAACTGCATGCAGCAGGGCATCCTGCTGCGACTTAGAGAAGCGGTGAATCTCATCGATAAATAGAATGGTGCGACGGTCGTACGTATTCAGGCGCGTCTTAGCCTCGTCAATCACGCGACGAAGATCCTTTACGGTGCCCGTCACAGCGCTGACCTCGACAAACTCGCTCTTGGTATGGTTGGCGATAATGTGGGCCAGCGTCGTCTTGCCCGTACCGGCCGGCCCGTACAGAATCACACTCGACAGCACATCGTGCTCAATTGCGGCACGCAACCACGAGCCCTTGCCGACGGCCTTTTGCTGGCCCACATACTCGTCGAGCGAATTGGGGCGCATGCGCACCGCAAGCGGCGCATTCTGAAAGGAACGCTCGCGCGTCGAAGCAGAAAAAAGGTCGTCCATAGCCATCCCGTGTATCAATCAAATACGTTTTCCACTAACAGTATACCGAATTAATACGAACTACCGTTCGTTAATATAGGTACGGTGCGGAAACTCCAGACCAGGGAACAGCTTGCTCGTCAGTTCGCAGAAATAACCGTCCGTCATGCTCGTGATATAATCCACCACGGCTTGATCCTTGTCGTCCTGCCAGGCATAGGTGCGATCATAGTAGGAAAGCTGCTGCTCAATGCGCGAAATATGGTGCTTAAAGATGTAAGAGGACTCGTCGCCACTGTTTAGATCCCGCAGGCAACGGTCGTAGAGCTTTACGAACGCCTCGCGCAGCTCCGCCTCGGAATCGCCTTCGATACCGCCCTTGCTATAGATCTTCTCGTAGTTCTCGCGCTTGGCTCGGCGAATTTCCTCAAACAGGTCCTCGCTCATCTCGATGCGCGGCTTACCATAGCTGTGCTCAACGATATCGATGGAGGCATGCGTGAGGATCCAGCTGTTGTAGGCTCCACCCCGACCGTCATCAAAAGCATTGGGCGACAGAAGGCCCGCCGCAATGGCGTCTTGGCGATCGCGCCCCACGTAGGCAAGGATATCCGAGATGCGAACCACGCAGCCCTCGAGCGTCATGGGACGCAGATGCTCAATTGCGCTATAGCCCGTGGCAATGCAATCCTCAACCGTCTGGTCAAACTGGTCAAAGGAGCCCATATCCGAGAGCTCAAACACACGTTGCTCGTACTCGCCGTTGTGGCACAGTACGCCGTCGAGCGTCTGGAGCGACACGTTGCGGCCGTACAGCGCGTCGAGCACGCGGACCGACTGCACGTTATGGAAAAAATAACGCCCCGTACGCTCATGATAGATATCGTTGAGGAAGCGCTCGCCGGCATGGCCGAAAGGCGTGTGTCCCAAGTCGTGACCCAGGCCAATCGCCTCGATCAGATCGCAGTTGAGCCCCAGGGCACGTCCGATATCGCGCGCGATGCGCGAAACAAGCTGCACGTGCAGGCCGCGACGCGACAGGTCGTCGTTGCTGCGAAAACTAAAGACCTGCGTTTTGCCTGCATAACGGGTGTATGCGGGCAGATGCAAAATCTTTTCGGTATCGC
>CALKBB010000312.1 GCA_937989795.1 uncultured Collinsella sp.
AAACTCGACGACATCTTTATGGACACCCTTCCTCCTCAGCTCCGAGCGGAGGAAATGGGGCCGATCAATTCTCACTCCCTTTAACCGAGCAACTTTTTTCATAAAGTCAATCAAAAATCTCTGGGCCTCTGCCAGCTGCTCATCGCTCTTGTCTTTTAGCTCCCCAAAAACCGAATCAACGGGAACGACGACCTCGAGGCCCTCGCCCTCGTTTTTCTTTCCAAGCAGCTTGACGTCCATACAGCCTTCCAATCGAATCGTTCATCGGCAACCAAATGCACTGCCCACCGATACCGCACTCGCAATATGTTAAGCCAGCGACTAAAACCGAACGCGCTCCCGCCTCAATTGTCACTATGCCAGGTCATCTCAATTTCGGGTGGTAAATCGTGAAGCAACCTGACCTGCTCGAGTTGGCAGATCGTCAACACCGAGAAAATCCATTTGCCGATTCTTCGACTCCTGTTCATACGTAATTACGTAATTACGTAATTGCATATAATTAAATCAATTTATGTTGGAGGTTGATATGGCTGAAGCTCAAGAAAATAATCCGGAGAGACTTGATAAGTTCACGCTCTCCATTACCCGTGAAGACAAAAAGGCCCTTAAGCAATACGCAGCCCAGCAGGAAAAAACCGTTGCAAAAGTCGTGCGCGAATGGATTGACGAGAAGTGCAAGGGGGATAAATAATGTCCCAAACCACACAAGCCGTCGTTCAGAGCCTCGTTGAACGGGCGGTCAAATTAGGCGACCGCCAGCTCGCTGCGGACATCCGTGCCTTTGCAGCCCAGCGCCAGTTCGGTCTGGTCTTTGAGCACAATCGCCCCGAACGTCTACGCCTCTACGGTAAGCCCGTTATGCGCGGTGACACCGTACAGGTGTTACCCGCGCGCGGTGAAAAGGAGAATGCCGATTCACAGCTGCTATGGCGCGTCACTTCGCTCGACGGTCAAACGGCTCAGCTAACGCCATATAAATCTGTTTCCTATGACGAAAACAACAACGAGGATTGCTCCGTAGCTGTTGAGGACATCGTTGCGGTAGCGGAATACGATCAGCCCATCTATACTGGCCTCAAGGAGACCGGGCGTATCGAGCGCGGCGGCGACAGACCTTATCAAGTAGTTATCAATGGCGAGAACTACCACGCTCTTGAAACCTTGGCCTTTTCCTATGCTGGCAAAGTGGACTGCATATATATTGACCCCCCCGTATAACACTGGCGCCCGCGACTGGAAATACAACAACGATTACGTCGACGGCTCTGACGCCTATCGCCACTCCAAGTGGCTTGCCTTCATGGAGCGCCGCCTCAAGCTCGCCAAGCAGCTGCTCAACCCCAACGACTCCGTGCTCATCGTCACGATCGACGAGAAGGAGTACCTGAGGCTGGGGATGTTGTTGGAGAGCGTGTTCAACGGCGCAAAAATACAAATGGTGACATCTGTAATTAACCCTAAGGGCAATCGTCGGGATAACGAGTTCTCGCGTTGCGAGGAGTATTTATTCTTTGTGCTTATTGGAGGCGCTTCCGTTGGGAGCATTGGCAACACAATGCTGAAACAGGAAGAGAAGAAGGCGAAGCCAATCCGTTGGAAGGGCCTGCTGCGTAGCGCAAGCAACAACGGAAGAAGAACCGCTCGGCCAAATCTATTTTATCCGCTTGTTTTCTCTGCCGAAGATGGCTCCTATATTAGGTGCGGAGATTCACTTCCCGTAGATTACGATCGCAACTCTTATCTAACTAATGATAGTGAAGTTGCCGTATGGCCAATCGGCGAAGGGGGACAAGAGCTCACCTGGTCTCTCAAACCCGATACATTTCGCGCCTATCAGTCAGAAGGCTACATAAAATTCGGGCCATGGGATGGCATTAAACGCGTTCCATATCATCTTACTTCTGGTCAAGTTAAGGATGTTCAGTCTGGAAAGCTGGCTGTTCGCGGATACGATGCTGATGGGGCTGTTGTTCTGGAGCAACAAGGCGAAGCAAACGTTCGTCCAATGACCGTATGGAACCAAAAATCGCATTCAGCCAGCGAGTCAGGGACAGGAATATTGAAGTGTTTGCTCCCGAACAGGCGCTTCCCATTCCCAAAGTCCCTCTATGCCGTCGAAGACACCATTCGCTTTTTCGTCGCCAACAAGCCCAACGCCCTTGTGGTCGATTTCTTCTCGGGGTCGGGCACCACGGCCCATGCCGTCATGCGCTTGAACCATCAGGACGGCGGGCGCAGGCGCTCCATCAGCGTAACGAATAACGAGGTCTCCGAGGACGAATCCAAAAAGCTCACCAAGCGCGGTCTTCGCCAGGGCGACCCCGAATGGGAGGCGCTGGGCATCTGCCAGTACGTTACCAAACCACGCGTTACGGCGGCCATCACGGGCAAGACGCCCGAGGGCGATTCCATCAAGGGTGACTACAAGTTCACCGACGAGTTCCCCATGGCCGACGGCTTCGAGGAAAACGCCGTCTTCTTTGACCTCACCTACGAAGACCCGGACGCCGTCGAGCTGGGCGTGGCCTTCGAGGAGATCGCGCCCCTGCTCTGGCTGCGCGCTGGTTCGCGTGGCAGCATCATCAAGCACGAGCAGCCGGGCTTTGCCATGGCCGACGCCTATGCCGTCCTCTTCGACTTTGCTTCGGTCGGCGCTTTCATAGACGCCGTCAAGCAGAATGCCGGCATAGGGTGCGCCTAT
>CALKBB010000313.1 GCA_937989795.1 uncultured Collinsella sp.
ATTCGTCTTCGTTGGCAACGATATAGCCCTTGAGCTTCTGGGTGAACTGCCTATTCACGTCCGCTGCAGCGTTGACATCGAGACCGGTCTCGACGAGCAGGGTTGCCGTCTTAACCAAGCTCTGGAATTCGTTCCTGGCCTTCTTCGGAATTCGCTGCACGGGAATGGAGTCGAAGGCGGTGCGAATTCCCTCCCATTCGTCATGCGTGAAGGATTGATCTCGCTTGTTTGGCGGCTCAGGCTTTGACATCGGGATAGGCTTCGCGACAGGCGCTGGCTGGACCGAATTGAAGTGCGCAATCTCTGACTCGGCGGGGCTATCGCCGCCAGCCGTGTCAGCTTGGGAAACTGGCTTCTCATTAAGGGGCAGATTGCCACAGCCTTGAACGGCGGAAACGAGCGATGGCTGGGCGCCCTGCATGTCCAGGGGCTCTTGGGTCGCAAAGCCCTCCAGCGATGACTGGTAGCCGGGTTGCGCTTGACGAGCAGCCTCGACAGCCTTCCGGTTCTCCTCGTATGCCCTCAGCTCCTGCTGATACTCCTCATTGGTTTTTGGTTCGGCAGCAGTAATGGTCACGGGGTTGAGAACGATGTTCTGTTTGCCGATGGAGCTCTCGCCCATGTCGTCCTTGCGGCCCATGAGGTAGTCAACCACGTCCTGAGTGCTCTCGGGATTGAACTGGGGCAGGTAGCAGGCGACTGAGTTCAAAAGATCATCGGATTCGATGCGCCGCGCAAGTGGAGTGCGTACCATACGTCCCACGAGCTGTGCGATATAGGTCGAGTCCGAACGCCTGCGCTGCGAGAAGATGACCTCCGCTCGCGGACAGTCCCATCCGTTGGAGACGGCCTCCTTGGCGAAAAGCACGCGGATGCTCGAGGTGTCCTGAACGAACTCGGGCTCTACATAGCGGATGAGGTATCTTCCCGCCGCGATGTCCTTGTGCTCGCCGAAGACATTGGCAAACGACATTGCCTCGGAAAGGCCGGGGACTAAGCCCATTATCTGGTCGCACATCTCGACCAAGG
>CALKBB010000314.1 GCA_937989795.1 uncultured Collinsella sp.
CACCCTGCATCATGTGAATATAGAAAAATGTGCTACGAGATGGCTTTTGACCTTATTTCCCGCCACTCATCTTCGCAGGAGAAAAATCAACGAGAAGCTACTGTATCGGAATAAGCGGTTCAGCGCATTGCTGTCACCATTGTGGAGGTGTTCGTTCTTCTGATTACCGTCTGCGAAGCTTATTGCTACGTTCGCCGAAACCATTCTAGAAATATGGTGAATCTTGGTTTGTTATACACAATATTGAGGTTTTTCTGCACTCAAAGGGAGGTAGTCGTGAAGCATATTCATCCGATTAATCCAGGAAGTGGCGACGAGGCAGGCGTGAAGCCGATGTCTTTTGACTGCCTCTTGGGCATTACTGACATCTGTACTGTTTATGATAAAGCAGATGGCTGTGGTGCATACGATTACTGCGACTATGACATGGATGGCGGCAGCATCTGCGTTGTAGATCACTGTGGCATTGATCAAACGTAGTCTCTAATTGGATTAAGGTGAGGAGCTGTTATGAAGCATATCCATCCTGTTGGTTCAAATGAACATCCTCCCGTTGAGCCTTGTTGTCTTGGAGTTGATATATGCAATTTTTACGACATCGCCGAGTGCCCTGTTGCGGATTGGTGCTATGTCGATAAAGAATCAAGCTGTGTTTTGCCAGCAGATTGGTGCGATCCAGTTGACGAGTAGTTTTGTGGCTAGGAACTATTTGGTCCAATTCAGAATAAGATGGGAACAAATACCAAAATCTCGTGTCTGGGAGGAGTTATGCCATTATTGCAAGGTCTCGTTGGATTAGCCTTTATATTTGCGTTATATCTGGCACCTTTTTTAATTCTATTCTTCATTATCCGACTCTTTCTTCGGAGAAAATAGGAGTGTCACGCAAACATTAGCGTAGCTTTCTTCCAATATGAGCCGAGCATTGGCAAGTGGAATAAGAAGCCCGACCGTTCGCCACATGAAAGTGATCGGACGGGCTTCTCTATTTAACCCGGGCCGCCACCCATAGCGGCTTTCCAAGCGTATTCTCAGTGCAAAGCAATCGTCAGTTTAATCCTATGCGCTGATACCGCATTTCATTTGTTCGGCTCGAATTCTACGTCCTGGCAACCCTCGCACTCTCCGGCAAATGGATTGAACGCGAAGGCAGAAATGATGTGTGCGTGGACATCGAGGCTGCTGTAGGCAACATACTGGGACATGGACCCCCGCTGCGCGTGGTATGCGGCCCGGCATATTCATTGCCGTCCAACCCCGTGTAGTTGCAGCAAAGGGTGGAACCTCAATGCTCAGCTCATGTTGTCCGTGGGACACGAGAATCGTAAGTACACTTTGGTGCGATTCTCACGCTGATACTGAGTCACCTGGAATAAGATACGTCGCGACAACACTTCGCTTCACCTCTGTCTCGACAAGATGACGTAGACTAAAGTTTCCTTTAGTAAGAGAACGAGAACTATATCTGAAAGCGTTGCGATGGCGTGAAGGCACCGAGTCCGAACCGCCTGAATGCTACGTGCATCTGCATCGCCTTTTTGTTATCTCTGCCAGTTGGGTAGCACTACACTTGTCATCATTTACCCTGGTACATGCTGCCTAAATCCACTACCCCTTCTACCGCGCCGACCATCTCGTCATCGTGAGAGACAACGATGATCAGCTGGCTTTGCTTGTTGCGCTTAACATAGGCCGCAAGCTCGGCGCGGCTTACAGCGTCTAACCCAGTCGTGGGCTCGTCGAGTACCAAAACTGACGACTTGCGTGAAATCGCCGACCATAAGTACACTCGGCGCAGCTCACCGCCCGAAAGCGCGGAGCAACGTTTCCCGAGCAACTCCTTCACGCTGTTTTCCAGCGAAAGTAGGCCATCTACACCCCGGTGATAGGAAGAAAAGGGCGTGTCGAAATACTCTAACAGCTCTTTCACCGTTTCGTCCGGCGCGAAGCACGACTGTGGGCAGCACGATATCTCTCTCGCACGTATGTAATCCAAGTCGCATTCTTCGATTGGCACGCCGTTGTATTTTACTTTGCCTTTCGATGAGTATAGCCCGAGCATCAAGTAAAGAAGTGACGTCTTGCCTCTTCCGTTTTCCCCAACTATGCAATATGTACCAGGACCGGAAAACTTGAAAGAAAACCCGCCGAGGACCTCTCGGACAGATCCGTCTGGAAGGGCAACCGAGAATTCCAAATCAGATACCGAAATGTCATTTATTTCATCGAGTTTAGCTAAATCGGTCCGATTCCACCCCGATCTCTCCTTTTCTCTCGTCGCGATAGCCGTCCTATCCCATGATGCTTTGGCATCTTGATAGGATTTGAACAATGACATCATACTTTTCAAAGTCTTAAAGAGAACCGCGAAGTATGTACCGATGATAGTGTACTCGCCTATTGACATAGTTCCGTTAATGATTCGTACTCCGGAAACAACAAGTATCACCGCTTGAAACAACGCTGCGAAAAGACCATCGAGCGATGTCAGAGAATATGATAGCTTTCCGGAGCGCAAAACTTTGGGAAAATAGCTCTTAAACCCAGCGTCGAGCGCTTGTTCGCTCTTGTCGTACGAAGATGTCAGTTGAATGTTGAGAATCTGATTAAGCTGCGATGCAATTGCGGCGTAAAAGGCGCTGTCCGCCTCTTTCTTCTCATACGTGACCCTATACAAAAGTTTCCTCAACCCAGTAATTACACAGAAATACACGATGAGGAGAATGATGGAAAACACCGCGAGAGTTGAATCAATTGACCATATGATAAGCAATACGATGGGAATGGCTACAATGGACAGCGGCGCACTGATAAAATTCGCCAAAACGAAGGATGAGACCACGCTGGAGTCGGAAATAATCCGTTGCGTTGTATAGGCTGGATCGATGGTCCGACTCACCAAGTAATCGTCTCTTTCAAAACGCAAGACGGCCTCCCTGAGAAGATCAAAGGAAAGTCTCGTGGTTATGCGAATGGAAAGTGTTCCTGCAAAATAAGTAAAGAGGGTGGAGAAAACTCCTATTGACGCAACCAGGAGCGCGAAGAGTACGGCGTCTCTTTCGCTGCGGTTACCGAGAAGAAAATCTAAGAATTTCCCGTTCACGTATGGCATGGCATAGGAGAGAGCGGTTCCAATCACCGTGATAGCAATGAAGACGAAAGCCCCTTTTGCTCTGATGAACCTCGAGAGAACGCATCGAATCAAGGAAGGCCCCAATCTACCCGCCACAAAACATCAATCACTGATACCTTACACCTCAACACAACAGGAGCGAAGATTTTCCAATGAGACTGCTTTAAGATTGCCTTGGGCCAATACGATCTCAAGCTCTTCCTACAAGAGAGTCGGAATCGGACATCTCCTCCGACGAACCTGGCAATCGGGCGGTTGAAATATCTTTTTCAATCGCCCGATTGCCACAATAGATTTGAGCATCCGCCCACAAACGTCCGCGTTTTATACCCATCAAATCCTTTGCCTTTTGTCGTCTAGACTAGAAAAATCGCTCGAAATAACGCAACCGGCCTGCTCGCTTGAAGAAACCTAAGCCCGTAACGTAGATGTGCAAACTTCCGAAACGCCTTGCGCGGCATAGTGCGTATAAACTTCGTCAACCGCCTCAGAAATATCTGAGTATCGCGCCGGGTCAAAAGCATACGATGTCGCAGCTATACCCTGCACCCATTCGGAACGCGGATTAATTGAATAGCCACACAGCATCATCATACATGCATCTAGACCTGATTTCCCAAGTATCCGACGTATTGATGAGAGCATCGCGGGTCGCCCCTGCACCATCGTCGTCACCCCTATTAGCAGTATTTACCGTTTTTCTCTAAATGCATATCGCCACCCTTAAGAATACGAAGTGTTTTATCCAGACCCGATTGTCCTCCATCTCAAACGAAGGGATAAGGAATCTCATCCGGAATCGGCAGTAACGGAGGATTCACAACGACAAGCGAAAAACATGAGTCATCTCTCAGAGGGGAGTAAAGGCTCCCCTCAAGCACCCTAGTTTCGTCATCCAAAGAGTTGATGGCAGTGTTTTTCTTACAAAGGTCGACAACAAAAGGGTTGATTTCTACAGATGTTACATCCATGCCACAGTTGGTAAGTATCAGGCCCTGTATTCTGGGGCCAGAACACAAATCGAGAGCCTTCCGTGCGCTCTGCGGTGTAAGGCGCCAATCTCAGCAAATCTGTCCCACAATACTGCGCTGAAGAACAAGACGGAACCCCTGAGCCAAACTCCCCTATACCTTATTAAGGCTAAGACAGGCAAGTTCACGCACCCGGCATATTCCAGAATAACATCCTATTGTTTTAGATGCTCTACAAGCATGAACAGCCGCGAATCGGAAAGATCTTCTAGTTTCGCCCCGACTGACCGCCAAGGGCCAAAATGGCCTCTCCATCCCCAGGCGACCGGCTCTGGCGCGCCGAGGAGTGTCCCCAAGTGCCGGCAGAAAAGAAACGTCCCTATCTGCCGGCTAGAGGGCGCCGAGCAGGATGGCGTAGGTGGTGGATTCGCCGAGTTTGAGCTCGTCGCCGGGGTTGAGCTGGGCGGAGCGGCCGGGCTCTACTTGAATACACACACTCGTGGCCCCGTTTACCACCACGGTGCCGTTAGTGGACGACAGGTCCTCGACAAACCATGCGCCAGACTCGTCGCACCAGATATGGGCATGGCGGGCCGAG
>CALKBB010000315.1 GCA_937989795.1 uncultured Collinsella sp.
CGGCTCGATACGCCTCCGTCAAGGCACAACTGCCTGGGCTCGACGTCGTCCGCCTGTACGAGAACTACCTGCAATCGTTCAAGATTGCCGCCGAGGATGCGGTGAGGTAAACATGAGAGTCGAACTTAAGGATTTCCAAGCCGGTGCGGTCGCGACCCTGGCGAACAGGTTACAGTCGATGCGCCGACGCTACGAGCAGGACGGCGAGCTGTCCTCGATATGCCTCGCATCTCCCACGGGGTCGGGCAAAACGGTTATGTGCGCAGCGACGATCGAAGCGCTCTTCTTCGGAGACGACGATCTGAGCCTCATGCCCGACGAGAATGCCGTCGTTCTTTGGCTCTCGGATTCCCCGAGCTTGAACGAACAGACGAGCGTGCGTTTCTCCAACGTGGCGGACAAGCTCGCAGACAGCATCCTTGACAGGCGCCATCTGGTCACGATTACCAACGACTTCGGAGCCGCGCACGACATTCTCGAGCCGCGCCACGTCTATTTCCTTAGCAAGGACCTACTCAGCAAAAATGGCCTGCTCACCAAGGGCGGTGAGGCCAACTCCGGCCGCGTATTTTGGGACATCCTTGACCGCACCATTAGGGACCCGGAGCGCAACCTCTATCTGTTCATAGACGAGGCCCACCGCGGCCTGGGAGCCAATGCCTCGAGTGAGCGCGGCACAGCAACAATCTACGCTAGCCTCATTGATGGCCTGGACGGCCGTGCGGCGATGCCCATCGTCGTCGGGGTCTCTGCCACGCCGCAGAGGTTCGAAGCTGCTATGGACCAGCGCGCCGATCGCGTACGCATGCCAAAGGTCGCTGTGACCCCTCGCGAGGTTCAGGAGTCAGGTCTGCTCAAGGACATCATCGAGTTGCGCGTGCCAGAGAAGGACGACCCTGTCGAGCACCAGTACCTCACTATGGCCTGCGAGCGCTATGCCTTGGCCTGCCGCGAGTGGAGCGAGTACTGTGCCCGTGAGGGCGAGAGCCCCGTCAACCCGCTGCTGCTCATCCAAGCGGCGGACAACGCGAGCAGCTCGGCCCTGGCTGAGATGTGCGACCAGATCACGGGCCTGGTCCCCGGCCTTTCCGAGGCGATGTCGTTCGCCAACGTCTTCGGCGAGCATAAGGACATCGCGGCGGGAAAATACCTCATTCCCTATGTCGAGCCCGAGTTCGTTCAGGACGCCTCGCG
>CALKBB010000316.1 GCA_937989795.1 uncultured Collinsella sp.
ACTAGTCGCTGGGGACACTCTTCGGCCACTCATTGGGGACGTACTTAAATGAGTGGCAGTTGGGGACACTCCTTGCCGAACGTGGGCACCGCATGTTATTGGATATTTGATCAACGCTTTCTTAAAAATGTTCAATAGAGGTAAATTCTGATTGAGATTATGCTGGAATATATCAAATTACAATTGGAATTTTGCAGTTATCCCAGTTAAAATGGGCAAAAGGAGGCAAGCATGCTCAAGCGTAAAATTATCGAGAAGATTGAAAACTGGAAACAGACTAAAACCGGGCAGGGACTGCTTATTACCGGTGCTCGACAGGTTGGCAAAACAAGCGCTGTCGAGCAGTTTGCCCGTGACAACTACAGAAGCTTCCTGAAAATCGACTTCGTGGAGAGACCTGACGCGGTCGAGCTCATAGGGGAGGCAAAGAGCCTCGATGACCTCATTGTGAGAATCACCGCACTGTCTTCATCGCCTATTGCTTCGGATGCGAAGGCGCTTCTGTTTTTTGATGAGGTGCAGCGTTGCGGAGACGCCATCACCTGGATGCGTTACCTTGCACAAGACAATCGCTTCGATGTTATCTACTCCGGTTCCATGCTCGGGGTCGAGGCGTATCATTATCGGTCGTTGCCAGTGGGTACTATCGATATCCTTGAGATGTTTCCCATGGATTTCGAAGAATTCTCCTGGGCCCTGGGAGTCGATAAATCATTGTGGGATATCGTTCGAGCCTGTTACCGCAAACGGGAACAGGTGCCCCCATTTATTCACAAACGGCTGGTCGAGACGTATTACCGGTATGTTCTTGTGGGCGGCATGCCTGAGGCTGTTCAGCTGTTCGTCTCGACTCATGATACGCAGGCGATGCGCGCTCGCCAGCAGGGCATCCTCGAGGCATATCGTGCGGATATCGTACGGTACGCCGAAACCCCTGCGCATGCTCAGCGGATCAGGACGATCTACGATGCCATGCCCGCGCAGCTTAATAAAGACAACAAGCGCTTTCTCGTTACCGGGATAGACAAGCGGAAGCGTTTTTTGGATCTGCAGCCCGATTTTGACTGGCTTGTTAATGCGGGCGTTGCGATTCCGGTTAAGAGGGCGAGCGAGCCGATGTTTCCCTTGGGTCTTTCGCGGGAAGACAGCTTTTTCAAGTTTTATCTGAGCGATGTTGGTCTACTGTTTTCTACTTTTTCTCCCGCCGATGTTGAGGCCATTGTTGCGCAGCGGGATTCAGCCAACTTCGGGCAGGCTTTTGAGAATGCAGTAGCCCAGGAGCTGCGCGCATGCGGCTATTCTTCGTTGTTCTACTGTAACGCGGCGAAGGTTGGAGAAGTCGATTTTTTAATCGAGGATAAGCGGAGTCCCATCGTGTTGCCTGTCGAGGTCAAATCGGGTAGATACAGCACGAAGCACGCTGCCCTTGACCGCCTGATGAGCGTTGAAAACTATGGATTGACTCAGGCGGTCGTGCTTCACCGGGATAACGTGGTGGATGAAAAGACGATATTGTATCTGCCCTTATATATGGCGGCCCTGTTAAAAGAAATGCCACAGATGAAGGGCTGAGAGTTTAAGACACGCGATGCGGCTGTGGAAAATTCGGCATTGTGAGATGGAATACTGACCTCGCGAGAATCCATTCTCCTCCAAGGGTGGGCTTGCTAAGACAGCCAAGGCCACTGCAAAACCGCCAGGTACTTTTGCGGTGGCCTTTCTGGTTGGCGCCGCTTGCCGGCCACCGCAAATGTGCTTGGTGTGATCGTGGTGGTTACGCCACGGTCACGGCAACCTGGGCGTAGCGGCTGCAGGGGCGCTCGGCGCGCGTCTGCACGGTAAGGGTGAGCACAAAGCGGTCGCCGGGCTGCGCGTCGGCGGGCACGATAAAAGCGGTGCTCACCGTACATTCCTGCCACAGCGAAAGATCCTGCGCGCCTACATAGCTCGACGGGTCCACGGCGACATCCCAATGTGCATCAAAGCCCTTGTCGTCGGGGTCGACGATGGTCGCTGCAAGGGTGACGCGCTCGCCGGCTGTAGCGCTGCGGTCGGCCGTGACCTCGGCAACATACGCCGGATGTGAGCAGGCCGCCGGATCATGGGCGCACCATTGCGCGCGGGCGGCAAAGTCTTCCTGATAGGCGCGCAGGTAGGGATTGGGGTTGCCGTCTACGGGCGTGCCGATGGCGGCAAAACCGGCGGGTGCGTCCGTATCGGGATGCCCATCAAGAAACATGCGGCCGAGCAGCGTGTCGAAGCCGCGGTCGTCGATACCGCGCAGACCAAACGGCAGCAGCGGAATATAGGTCATGCTGTCGCCTTCGGCCATAAAGTCGCCGCGCTCAAACTGCATCGCGGGCATGCCTTCTAGACCCCAATCCAGATGGGCATGCTTGCCAAACTGAAAGCGTTCGGGTTCGTTTTCGTAAGCCCTGCCGTCGCCATAGAGCATGTAGCGTGCCATGAGGGGGCCGTTACCCTGCGTGAGATTCTGCTCAGGCCAAGGTGCCTTAAACAGCGGCAGCGTATCGGGTTGAGCCATCTTGGCATCGACATAGCCGCCATACATATAGGGCACACACCAAAAGATGAGCTCGGGAAAGAGCTCACGTCCATGGTCGAGCCATGAGTTGTCCTGCCCCACGCCATCGGCAACGCCCATCACGCGCACCTTCTGATAGACCCGCTGCTGCACGGCAGGCCATTCGGGCGTGGCGCGATAACACTCGGCAATGCTCATGAGGGCGCGAACGATGGTGTTCATGCCACCCCAGCTGAGCAGCCATAACGTACGCGGATCATCATCCAAAATCGCCTGCGCAATTACGCGGGACCCTTCAGTTTCCTCAGTCACATCACCCTCAAAGGCAACATTTCCCACAAAGGTGCGCTCGATCATCTGGGCAGGCGTGGGAAACGGCGGCTCACCGGCAGCGGCCGCATTTGCCTGCAACTGCGGCCAAGCCTGGGCATATTCATTACTCCAGAGACTCTCAATCCAATGCTCGGGAAACGGACGATACTCACGAAGCTCGCCGGCCAGCGGATCAGGCTCATGAGGCACAACATCCCACTCATAAGAGCGACGCCCTTTGGTCCGCCAATGCGAATTCACCTCGCCTAGCGTATGAACCCCATCCCCAAGAAAGTGATACTGCGAAGCCGTATACACCACGGCCTGAACATCAAGCACATTGAGATACAGAGCCAAATGAATGAGCGAGTCCATATCAGTAGTAACAATCACCCGAGTCAACTTCTGGAACACAGGAAAAGCTCCAATCAAAATCAATTCAGCCAGTTACGCGCAAGGCAAGACGGGACCCACGCCCCCATCGCCGCCGACCCGGCGTGCCGCTGGAAGCGGCCGGCCAGGGTCTCAGCAATGGAAACACAGTGGGCACCGGGGTTTACCTCTGCAAACATTCCGCAGGGGGCATGGTCCGGCGCAGCGCCGAACCATGCATGCCCGAGGACGTTTGCAGAGGTAAACCCCGGTGCCCGCGAAGGGATGGATTACCTATTGACCCTGGCCGACCACTCCCAGCAGCCCACCGGCTCGCCGTCGATGAGTACGTTGCCCCCGTCGAAGTCTTGATAACACAGGTCGTTGAATTGGTGGATCCACACGCCGTGGTTGAACGTCTTCTTGGGCGAGCCGTCGGCCTCGCGATAGCGTCCGGTCAGGTCTTCGACATGACTAAAGTAGGTAAGGTGCACGTTGGCTCCGGCGTCACGCAGGCGTGCCGTGAGCGGCAGCACGGTCTGCTGCGGCGACACGAGCTCGTCGCCCTTGGAGTGCGTAAACCACAGCGGCGTCTTGGCGAGCGCGGCTACGTCCTCGTCCGTGGCGTTGTACCACGGGGCACAGCAGGGAAGGCCCGCGGCAAAGAAATCGGGGTAGTCGGCGCACAGGCGCAGAGTCATAAAGCCGCCGTTGGAAAGGCCGGCGACCACGATGCGGTCGGTGTCGATGCGCTCGGCGTGCTCGGCGACAAACTCGTCGATGAGCGCCTTGAGCACGGGGGAGTAGATACTCTGGTTGGAGCGGCCGAGCTGCTCGACGCCGTTATCCATCCAAAACGTGGGAGACTGCGGCACGAGCACCCAGGCAAAGCCGCCAAAGTAGCGCTGGATTTGCGCCTGGCTAATGGCTGTCACGCGGTTGCCGATATAGGCGCGCGTGGCGCCTTCGCCCTGCGTGGCACCCTTGCCTTCGCCGGCGCCGTGCAGGTACACCACGAGCGGGGCCTTTTGGGGCACGACCGTGGCCTCGGGCGCGAAGGGATTGAGGCAGGCCGAGTCCTCGGCTTTAAAGCTGGGCTCAAAGAAGCCGTACTCGAGCGCGATGCCATTGACGGCGGTCTTTTGCACGGCATTGCTCCAACCCTTGAGCGCGGAGCAGATGTCGCCGCGACAGGTATCGAAGACAAGGCCGCAGGTGGGGTCGTTGCCGGGAAGAGCCGCGAGCTGCGTGATGTGCAGCTGGTCATCGAGCATGCGCGAGCCCATGACGCCGCCTTCGATCTTTTTGGTCAGGCGCTGCTCGGCGACCTCGAGTGCCACATGGGCGCCCACGGCGAGCTTGCGGCCGTTCTCGTCACACGGATACGCGGCGAGAACGTCGATGTAACCCACGGAGGGCGCGGCATGGTCGGCGCCGTGCTCCTTGCGCATCAGGACCTCGCCCGTGCGCTCGTGACGCTCTACATATATATGGAAAGTGTTCGCATCGACATCGTTGGCGCGCACGGTGCAGGGTAGGTCGAGAACGACCTTGCTGATCCAGGGACCAAAGTCGCCCAAGGTGGTGACGGTTGCGTAGGTACACGATCTGAGTTCCATGAGCTGCCTCCTTTGCGCCACGCGTGCTAAACAATCGCGGCAATACAATCTAAACATGTTTAGTGTAAAGCAGAATTAGAGAATAAGCAGATGAACTCGGTAAACGGTTGCATCAAACGCTCAATGAACTATTAAACACTCGTTTACTACTATCTAGCAGGGCTTTTGTTGATGAATCAACAAGGTATTTGGGTGCAAGATTATATAAAATCCCACGTAGACGGCCATTTATAAATAAACGACACTATATGTAATGCCTTGGCATTCAATTACGTTCACCCCCGATTTCCTACCGTTCACCGGACTGCAAACGGCAAAACTGCCACAAATTCAACGCTGCGTGTAAACTAAGCGCTGTAAACGTTCGGTAAACAGATTGTTTACGACAGCGTATCCAAGGGCTCGGCAGCCGTAAGGGGTTATAGCCGCCGGGCCAAAGGCGTGCCTACGTCCAAACGGGTAGACACACGATGATATGGGGAGGGGTCCCATGGCAGTAGATAACAAACAGATTGCCACCGATGTCCTCGAGCTCGTGGGCGGTGCGGAGAATGTTGCCGTCGCCACCAACTGCATGACGCGCCTGCGTCTGACGCTCAAGGATAACAGCAAGGCCGACGTGGAGAAGATCAAGAAGGTCAAGGGTGTACTGGGTTGCCAGTTCGCCGGCAGCCAGCTCCAGGTCATCATCGGCCAGAACGTGCCCAAGGTGCTCGCCGAGTTCGTTGCCATGTCCGGCGTCAAGCAGGGTGCCGCGGTCGACGAGAACCTCGACGCTCCTAAGGAGAAGTTCGAGCTCAAGAACCTGCCCAATATCATCCTCGACTATCTGTCGGGCTCCATGACCCAGCTGATTCCGCTGCTCATGGCCGGCGGTTTGTTCCGCACCATCGCTGCGGTCCTCGGTCCCACCATGCTCGGCGTTCTCTCCGATACCGATCCGACCTACACGTTCCTCTACACCACCCTGTACGAGGCCACGTTTACCTTTATCCCCATCTACCTGGGCTATGCCGCTGCTAAGAAGCTCGGCGCCTCTCCGGTTCTGGGCATGCTTCTCGGCGGCGCTCTCATGGCCCCGTCCGTCGTGAGTGTCGCGACTCAGGAGGGTGGCGGAATCATCTCCGTCTACGGCATCCAGATCGCCGCTGCCAACTACCAGCAGTCCGTCCTGCCGATCATCCTTTCGGTGCCTGTCCTCTACTTCGTCGAGAAGTTCTTTAAGAAGGTCATGCCCGACGTGCTGTCCACGGTCTTCACGCCGTTCTGCACCATGATCGTCACCATTCCCATCGCCTTCATCGTTCTTGCCCCGATCGGCAACGAGATCGGTACGCTGATCGCTAACGCCCTCTTCGGCCTTGCTGACCTTGGCGGCATCGGCATTCTGATCGTCATGGCCGTCCTCGGCGCCTTCTGGCAGCTCTTCGTGGTCTGCGGTATGCACATGCCCGTCATCCTGCTCGCTCAGGTCCAGATCATCGCCGCCGGCTATGATCCCTTCGTCTTCGTTTCCACCAACTGCGCTATGGCTGCTGTCTGGGGCTGCGCCTTCGGTGCCTTCCTCAAGATGAAGAACCCCGACGAGAAGGGTCTTGCCATCGGTTACGTCATCTCCGCCATCGCCGGCGGTGTCACCGAGCCCGCGCTCTTCGGTATCCTCATGCGCTTCCGTCGCACCATGCTCGGCATGTTTATCGGCGGTGCCATCGGCGCTGTGTTCTCCGGCCTCATGGGTGTTACCTACTACCTGGCCGGCGGTGCCTCCAACTTCCTGGTCTTCACCAACTACCTGCAGGGTGGCCAGATGAACACCGTCTGGGCTATCGTCGGTATGGCAATCTCCTTTGTCATCGCCGCCGTCGTCGTCTTTGCCACTGGCTTCTCCAAGGAGGAGCTCGCCGAGATGGAGGCCTAAGGCCAAACCATTCGGACGCATACGACCTTACCTACACGACAGGGCCCCGTCAGGCGCAAGCCCGGCGGGGCCCTTCTTACAAGGTAGACTGATTGGGGGCGCGCGGCGCCTACTCGCCGGGGCTTGCTAAGCGCCAGGGGCTTTCGCGCGGGGTTACCGCGAAAGAATCTGCCGGTTCGCAACTCCTTTATCAAACGAAAGGGCATGCAGATGAGTTTGGGAAAGCTGACCGTTAACGGTCGTCAGGACGGCTTTTTGTGCGAGGGCAAACCGTTCTTTTGGTTTGCCGATACGTGCTGGAGCGCGTTTACGAGCATTACCGAGGCCGATTGGGACTACTATCTGACCCGTCGCGCCGAGCAGGGCATGAACGTGTTGCAGATCAACACGCTGCCGCAGTGGGATCGCTGCTGCCCCGATCTGGGTATTTGGCCCTATGCCAGCGAGGACGGCGTACATTTTGATTGGTCCCGTCCCAACCAAGCGTACTGGGATCGCGCTGCTGCCATGTGCCGCGCTGCCGTCGAGCACGGCATTCGTCCGGCACTCGTGCTTATGTGGTGCAACTACGTGCCCGGTACCTGGGGTGCCAAGATCGCTGAGCGTTGTGGTGCCGAGGTTATGCCGCGCGAGGAGGTCCGCGCCCACGTTGCCCGCGTCGTCGAGAACCTGGGCGAGTTCGACCCCGTCTATGTGGTTACGGGCGATACCGACTTTACCAGCGACGAGGCGATCGCCTATTACGAGGATGCCCTCGACGAAGTTGTCAAGCGCGCGCCCGAGGCGTTGCGCACCATGCATATCAACCGCGGCAACCGCACCATTCCGTTGCAGTACCTGGACCGCCTGGACTTTTACATGTTCCAGCCCGGCCACAACTACGAGGGCCAGCCCGAGGCCTGGCGCCTGCCGCAGGACTTTATCGCCAACTATCCCAAAAAGCCGATGGTCAACTCCGAGCCCTGTTACGAGCAAATGGGTGCATCGCGCAACGTGTACTGGCGCTTCACCGCGCAGGACTGCCGCGCGAGCGTGTGGTCGTCGATCCTTGCCGGCGCCAGCGCGGGCGTGACCTATGGCGCGCACGGCGTTTGGAACTGGCAGACCAGCAAGAGCCAGGGCTCGGTGCTGGGTGAGGGCTTCGACATGCCGTTCCGCTGGCAGGAGTGCCTGCAGTTTGCGGGCGTTTGGGACTTTGGCGCGATCGAGCACATGCTTGCCGGCCTGGGTGCTACGGCTGGCGACGACGCGCTTGCCGTGGTTCCGGCACAGGAGCTGCTCGATGACGCGCGCGAAGCCATTCGTGTGGCGCGCGTTGGCGATCGCGTCGTCACGTACCTGCCGCGTACCACGGCGCTTAAGTTCAAGCTCGACGGCGCGCTCGGCTGGACGGCGACGGTCCTCGACATGGAGGACAAGCGCATCGCCACGCTGCCCGTCCGCGACAACGGTGACGGCACCGTGCGCGTGGCTCAGCATCCCTTTGAGCACGACGCCCTGGTGATCCTGACCCCCGGGCGCTAACGGCTCTTCTCCAACATTTACAACCCAGTTCCTTTCATGAGGCTGCGACGGAATGGTTCCTGTATGACAGCTTTAAGCTGCCAAGGGGAGCCATTCCGTCGTACTCATTGGGGACGTACTTAAATGAGTAGTAATTGGGGACGTTCTTTGGGAGGGCGGTTTGCGTGGCGGTTATGTGACCCACGGTGAGGCCTACATCGACGATATGTTGCTTCGTCTGACCAAAGTAGAGGCGTAAAACAGAGAGATAATCGGCTTCGGGCGCGATTTGCCGCATGACTATCATAAGGGGCAGCCCCTGTGGTGGTCGCGGCGATGCGTGTCCGGGGCTATGGTGCGTGAGGAGCGAATATGCAGGAGTTCTTTGGAATCGATGTGGGCGGTACGGCCGTTAAATGGGCTGTGCTGGGCGAGGATTTTTCCATCCGCGAGCGCGGGAGCCTGCCGACAGGCTTTACCACGGCTGAGGAGACGGTTTCGGCACTGATCGGGCTTGTCGAGCCATACCGTGAGCGCGTGAGCGCCGTAGGCGTAAGCGCACCCGGCGGTATCTACGAGGGAGACGTCACGGGGACGATCCATCGCGGCGGTGCGCTCACGTTTATGGACGGCTGCCCGCTGGGAAAGCTCATGAACGAGGCGCTGGGGGTGCCGGTTGCCGTCAATAACGACGGTAAGTGCTGTGCGCTCGGTGAGTATGCGGCTGGCGCTCTGCGCGGGACGCGTTTTGGCGTGGTGCTCGCTATCGGCACGGGCATCGGCGGCGGTATCGTCATCGACGGCAAGGTCCTGCGCGGCGCGCACTGCTTTGCAGGCGAGTTCAGCTTCTTGCGCAACGATGTCACGACTGCCGCGAGCACGGAAAACTCCTTTGCGGGTTCGGGCGGTTGGCGTGCGCTCCGTGATGCCGTCGTTGCCGAGAAGGGCCTGCCTGCGGATTCTCCGGTGGACGGCCGTCGCGTCTTTGAGTGGATCGCGGATGGCGACATGGCGGCGCAGCGCGCACTCGACCGCTACGCTCGCTCATTTGACGGACAGCTCATCAACCTGCAGGCCGTGCTCGACCCCGAGGTTTTTGTGATCGCAGGCGGCATCTCGTGCCATCCCGAGCTCATCGATGCCCTGCGTGCGCAGATGCCGCTGGCCCTCGCGGGTTACGAAGGGACCCTTGCCGGCATTCCTGTGCCGCAGATAAAGGTGGCCGAGCTCGGCAACGACGCCAACCTTTACGGTGCTGTCCAGGAAGCCATGCGCCTGGTGTAGCGCGAGCCAAACGAGGCTGTCGAAAAAGATAAAGGCCGGCGTGAACCGCCCCCATTTCCTTAGCACAGGAAATGGGGGCGGCTTAATTTGAGGCGGCACTCATTGGGGACGTACTTAAATGAGTGGTAGTTGGAGGCACTCCTTGCCGAGCTAGAGGTCGCAGGTGTCCCTTCTGGGCCATGCGGTCCAAAACCGCGGCGTGATGCGGACGGCTGGGGTCAAATTTGGAGCATTTCGAGCCTGGTTTCGGTATTAGGACTGGTTCTCTAATAGAATAGATTTACAGACATTTGAGTGCGGGGGGGGGGGGATTCATGAGAGATATGGGAGACACAACCGCATATTTGCGTCGGGGCATTCGGGAGATTATATGCCTGGCGCTGTTCTTCTTCACGTTTTTGGCGTGCGAGTATCTCTTTGATGTGCGCATGGCCGAGTTCGTGCCAGCGAACGAGGTCGTTATCTACGAGAGCCTTGTCATCGGTGCGAGCGTGATTGGCTTCTTTGTGCGTCCTATCCTGTATTATCGCCGCCCTCACGCGATTGATGCGACAAGCGACATTACGGGCATGCTGCTGGTGTCGGCACTGTTGCTGTTGATGATGGCGGTTCGGCTTGAGATGGTAATCGGCGGCGGTTTGATGGCGTGCTGCACGCTGGGCTACTGCGGGTCGACCGCCCATGCCAACTTTGCGCGACGCTTTGCGCGGACGCCCTGCTTGGCGCGCGCGTCGGCGCTTTCGTATAGCCTGGGCGTTCTGGTGCAGGTGTTCAACCATATGGTGATGCCCGCGGGGATTCCGCAACAGTTCGTTCTTGTTGCCTGCGCGATCGCGCAGGTGGCGTTGCTCCATGGCGCCCGACGCGCCAAGCTGCGCGACGAGTCCGATCCCAACTTTGAACCCAGTGCTGCCGGGCTTTCGGTAGATGCTTTGGAATATGGCGCTAAGTGGCAAGACAATCCCGAGGCAAAGGCGGCATTCCGCCGTGCCGTAGTTCGCTTGACGGTGGCGACGGCGTATCTTTCCGGCGTATTCGCCGCCCTCAACGCGGGCCTCACGACCATGCATGCTTTCGGGGCCGTCGATTTGGGCGATTGGCCGCGCCTGCTACTCGTCGTGAGCTCGTTGGCCGCTGGCGCCCTATTTGACCTGCACGGCCGTTCGTATATGAATATCGGCATGACATGCGCCGCCATGCTGTCCACGCTTTCGTTCTTTGTGCTCATCATCGACGGCAACGGCGGCAACGAGCTTGCTGCCACGATCATTTTTTATCTGGGCTCGGGCTTCTTTGTGGTGTTCTTTACCACAAAATTCGCCGCCATCTCGCTCTATGCGCGCTGGTCATATTTTTGGCCGTGCATGGGTCGCGTCGTCAACAACGTGTGCTCGATGCTCGTGACGGCGCCGGCGGCGGCGATCATCTCGAGTCAAAACGTGCTGGCGGCGGTCGGCGCGGCGCTCGTGATGTTTGTGGGCATTGCGATTACGCTGCTGGGGCAGTTGGGGCAACGGGCCGATGATGTCGTGATGCGGGATGGCCTGCCGCTTGCCACCGACGATCTTGGTGGGGATCTTGCGCCCACATGCTCCGACCCCGAGCCCGTGGAGGCAGCGGAGCTCACGTCCGATGAACGCCTCGATGCCTTCGTCGCCACCTTTGGGCTTACAGAGCGCGAGCGCGATATTCTTGAGGCCTTGGTCGTTTCGGACCAGAGCGTTCAGGACATCGCCACAACGCTTTTCCTTTCGCGCTCCACGCTCTATCGTCACATTTCCTCGATCAACAAAAAGACCGGCACCACCTCACGTGTTGCCCTTATCAACTTCTTCTGGTCCTGGACACCCCAAGACTAGCTAATCCCCCAATAAGTTGCGGTGGAATAGTCCCTAAATCAAAGCCGTTGGACTTTAAACAGGAACTATTTCACCGCAACTGCTGAGGGGATAGGCTGCCGACGTCAGCTGGCAGGGTTTTCCGCTTGCTTGCTACAGCAGCTCGCCGTGGCGGGCAATGTAGCGGCGCTTTGCCAGCTGGGTGAGCGCGATATAGGCGGTAACGATGCCAATGAGCAGCCCAAAAAAGCTCGCGGGCAGCGTCATGAGGCCGAGCGCATCGGCGATGGGGCTTGCCGGCAGCCAGGTGACAAGCGCCAGGCCTAGCACGGTGAGCGCGCACAGTGCGGGCGCGGCGTGGTCGCGCGGGCTCGGCAGGCGCGGGGAGCGCAGCATGTGGATCACGAGCGTCTGCGACCACATGGACTCGACAAACCAGCCACTCTGGAAGAGCGCGGCAAAGGTCGCCATACCCGCGACGTTGCCCGTCCCGGAGAGCTCGGGCCAGCTTGCGTCCACGGCGGCGGGGCACACGACAAAGAAGAGCGCGGCGAAGGTCACGATGTCAAACAGCGAGCTCACGGGGCCCAGCTCGAGCATAAAGCCCTTGATGGACGCGGCATCCCAGGCACGCGGACGGGCAGTCCAGGCGTCATCGACGGTGTCCCACGGCAGCGCGATGCACACGATCTCGTAGACGAGCGATAGCAGCACCAGCTGCAGAGCGCTCATAGGCAAAAACGGCAAGAACAAGCTCGCGACGGTCACGGACAGCACGTTGCCAAAGTTGGAGCTCACCGTGGTCTTGAGGTACTTGAGCAGGTTGCCGTAGGTGCGGCGGCCTTCGATGATTCCGCGTTCGAGTACGCCCAGGTCCTTTTGAAGCAAGATGATATCGGCGGATTCCTTGGCAATGTCGACGGCCGAATCGACCGAGATGCCGCAATCGCTCGCACGCATGGCGGCGGCGTCGTTGATGCCGTCGCCCATAAAGCCCACGGTGTGGCCGAGTAGCCCGCGCATGACGCGCACCAGGCGCGCCTTCTGCAACGGCGAGAGCTTGGCGAAAAGGTGAGTTTTCTCGGCGCGCTCGGCAAGTTCGGCGTCATCGAGCGCATCGATCTCGGAGCCGAGCAAGACGTTGCTCGCATCGATGCCGATCTGCTCACAGACGGTAGCGGCCACGCGGTCGTTGTCGCCGGTCAGGACCTTGACCGCCACGCCCTTGGCCACGAGCGTGGCGACGGCGCCCGCGGCACTTGCTTTGGGCGGATCGAGGAAAGCCAAAAAGCCCATCAACACCATGTCGCATTCGTCGGCGATGCCAAACTCGCCCACGCAGCGCGGATTGGTTTTCTGCGCCACGGCAATTACGCGCAGGCCCTCGGCGTTAAGATCGGCGATCTGTTTGCGAATCTGGGCGAGGCTCTCGTTGGCGAGCGGCTGGGCGATGCCATCGACCTCGACAAAGGAGCAGATCTCGAGCATTTCCTCGGCAGCTCCCTTGGTAACCATCTGGGTTTTGCCTTGGGCGTCGGAGACAACTACGCTCAGGCGACGGCGCGAGAAATCGAAGGGAACCTCGTCGACCTTGGTATAGCGGTCGCGCAGACTCTGGCCCAGCATAGAATCGGGCACGACGGCCGAGGGCGTCACATCGGCACGGTCGATTACGGCCAGGTCGATAAGATTTTTGAGGCCGGTTTGGAAGAAGCTATTCAAAAATGCATGGCGCAGCACGCGTGCGTCTTCGTTGCCGTCGGTGCTGAGATAGCGCTCGAGCACGATGCGGTCTTCGGTGAGGGTGCCGGTCTTGTCGCAGCACAGGACGTCCATCGCGCCGAGGTTTTGAATTGCCGGCAGCTCCTTGACGATAACCTGGCGACGGGCGAGGTCCTTGGCGCCCTGCGACAGGCCCGTGGTCACGATGACGGGAAGCATCTGCGGCGTGATGCCCACGGCCACACTTGTGGCGAACAGCAGCGCGTCGATGACGTTGCCCTTGGTGGCGGCATTGACGGCAAAGACGGCCGGCGCCATAACGAGCATGAGGCGTACGAGCAGTATGGAGACGCTCGAGACACCGCGGTCAAACGCGCTCTTCTCGCCGCGCCCGTTGAGCATCTTGGCGATGCCGCCCAGGTAGGTGTCCGAGCCGGTGGCAACGACAAGCGCCATGGCGGTGCCGTTTTGCACGGAGGTGCCGGTAAAGACGATGTTCTTGCAGGCAGAGAGCGGCAGTGCGGAGCCGTCGGCGCCCTCGACGACGGTGATGGCAGCGGTCTTCTCGACGGCCTCGCTCTCGCCGGTGAGTGCGGACTCGATCACAAACAGGTCGCGCGCGGTGATGATGCGGGCATCTGCCGGCACCATATCGCCGGCAGAGAGGCGGATCACATCGCCGGGGACGAGCTCGTCGAAGGGGATCTCGATACGCTCGCCGTCGCGCAGGGCGGTGCAAGTGTTGGAGACCAGGTCCTTGAGGGCCTCTGCCGCACTGCCGCTGCGGGCTTCCTGGATAAACTTCATACCGCCCGATACCAGCAGCATGATGCCGATGACGATGGCCGTGGAGGGGTCGCGCTGCGGCTCGGGCACGGCGAGCACGTCGATGTAGAGCGAGACCAGTGCGAGCGCGGCGAGGATGCCGGCGAAGGGATCGATGAACGCGTCGGCGATGCGGCGGGCGAGCGTTTTGGTCGTTGCCTCGATGGTGTTGGGGCCGGAGGCGTCCAGGCGCTCGGCGGCGTGCTCAGCGGTGAGACCGTTTGCCGTGGCGTCAAGCAGCACGAGGGCGTCTTCGGCACTATGGGTGGCGGCGAATATGGTGTTCTTGGGCAGGCCGGTATGAGCGGCAGGGCGCGCCGTGCGGCGGCGCTTGGAGATGGCTTCGAGTACCGTGACGGTTTTGAGCATCAGCATAGGGTCCTCCTTGTTGAGGGGAGTTAGCGTACGTGTCGTATTTGCTTCAAAAAACCTAGATGTCGCTCACGTCAAGCTCTTGAGCCCACAAAGGGTGCAGCGCGCCTTTGTGGTGGTTTTGGCGATCTGCCGGTGGCGTTTATGCGTGTGCGGAGTCCTCGCGGCGTGCCGAGGGCGACATGCAGGTTTTTCGACTAGGACTGCCTTCCATGGCACACCTCCTAAAGGCCGAGCGCAGCGCGCTTTGGGTATCTCGTACCCCTTTTTAATCCGCCCGTATTCTTGATGAGGGGGTTTGCGATGTCAACCCCATTGTTCGGAAAACCATTGCCCCCGACAAAGCCTTTACAGAATGCCGTGGCTCCAAAGCGCGCCCGCATCGATGCTTCGCCTGCGCTAAACTGGAAGGCACGTACGCGATTACGAGAGGAGCCCGCATGGAGGCTTACAAGCAAGAGTTCATCAAGTTTATGGTCGAGTCCGACGTCCTTAAGTTCGGCAGCTTTACGCTCAAGAGCGGCCGTCAGTCCCCGTTCTTTATGAACGCCGGTGCTTACGTGACGGGCTATCAACTCAAGAAGCTGGGCGAGTATTACGCCCAGGCCATCCACGATAACTTTGGCGACGACTTTGACGTGCTGTTTGGACCGGCCTACAAGGGTATTCCGCTGGCCGTCGTGACCGCAATTGCCTACCACGAGCTGTACGGCAAGGAGGTCAAGTACTGCTGCGACCGCAAGGAGGCCAAGGACCACGGTGCCGACAAGGGCAACCTGCTGGGCTATGAGCCTCAGGACGGCGACCGCGTGGTCATGGTCGAGGACGTCACCACCAGCGGTAAGTCCATCGACGAGACCTATCCCAAGGTTAAGGCTGCTGCCGATGTCGAGATCAAGGGCCTGATCGTGTCCCTCAACCGCATGGAGGTCGGCAAGGGCGGCGTGACCACCGCTCAGAAGGAGATCGAGGCCAAGTACGGTTTCCCCGTTGCGAGCATCGTTTCCATGGCCGAGGTCGTCGAGACCCTCTACAACCACGAGATCGACGGCAAGGTCGTCATCGATGACGAACTCAAGACCGCCATCGACGCCTACTACGAGCAGTACGGAGCTCGGGAGTAGTTACGGCGTTTTACCAAACGCCGTAACCGGCCGACGCTGCGCGCCGCCCAGGGCGACAATTTGTCATTCAAAAGGCGAGGCATGACCAGAAGGTCAATGCCTCGCCTTTTTCATGCCAACTTGTTCGCCCTGGACGTCGCTCGCTGTCGTTGCAAAAACATCGGCGTTGCCGGAGTAGTCATTGGGGACGTTCTTGTTTGACTAGTCGTTTAAGAACGTCCCCAATGACTAGTCATCCACGCTCGTTAGATATGCGTCCAAAAATCCGCGCTCGTCGCTACTTGAGCCCCGGGAGGCGGGTGTAGGGAAACGAGCGCTCCAGGAATTCGGAGCAGTGGGCGTAGTCTTTGGCGAAGTAGCTACTGTAAAGCGAATCGAGCACGTATTGCACGGCGATGTGGCTCGCGAACTGCGTGATGCGATGCGTCATGCTCTCGTGGTCGCTCACCGTAAGGTAGGCGGCAAAGCCGGGGTGAATGCGCGCGCAATAAGGCGTGCCGATGACGATGACCGGGACATGCCGACTGCTGAGGATCGGCAAGATGTCCTTGAGGTTGGGGGCAAGGCCGCTGTAGGAGATGACGATTGCCACATGGTCGGGGTCCGAGGCGAGCGCCGTGCGCACCTGGGCCTCGACACCGTCGTGGCACGTTGCGCTTTTGCCGGCGGAGAGCAGGCGGTCGCGGAACATTCCCGCTGGATAGAGGTTGTGCGAGCCCGTGTAGATGTCGACCTGTCGGGCGTTCGCGATGAGCTTGGCGGCGTGGTCAAGCTGCGTGGGGTCGAGCAGCTCCTGCGTTTCGGCCAGCGTGGTCTGATAAAGCCCCTCCATACGCTCCATAACCTGCGCGGGGCTGGACGTAGCATCAAAGGGAAAGTTGATGTCCACGTCGCGGCGGTTTCCCGCCTCGGTTGCCAAGCGAATAAGCTCGACCTTGAGATCCTTGAAGCCTTCGAGACCGAGCTTTTTGCAAAAACGGTGTACGCTCGCGACCGAAACGTTGGTGCGCGCGGCAAATTCCTTAATAGAAAGTCCGCGGATGTCCTGACCGATGACAAGGGCTGCAATGCCGAGCTGTTGCTCGGTGGGGGTGAGGCCCTGCGTTTCGGTGATCTTGCGTTTGATATCCATGCGAACTCCCACACTCGCCAAACCTGCCAAAAAGGGACAGGTTTATTTTGGCAGGTTTTGCCCGCAAAGGGTAACGGGGCCGAGGATGCCGCTGGGGGCGACGGGCTCGGTGAGGCCGAAGATGTCGGGGATCGTATGGTCGAGCGTGTTGATGACGTCGATCGCGAGCTCATGCGCACCGGCGGAAAGTGCGCCGGCGGCAAAACGATAGGGCGGGCAGATGCGTGTGCCGAGCGAGCGTCCATCGAGCGTGAGCGTTGCGGTTTCGTAGACGTCTCCCAGGTCGATCGTGGCGTCGATGCAATCGTTGGCCAGCTCAAACGACGCATGATATCGGTAGGTGCCGCAGGTGCCGGTGAACAGATCGGCCGTAAGGTCGCCCAGGTGTTTGAGCTCTTGTGCTTCACCAAAGGTGCCATTGCTGCCGGCAGGGGAGAGGGCAACGGTCCATGGGCCTTCGATGCGCAGGCCGAGCGATGTATCAGCGTCGATTACGCCGTCTCCGGGCGCATCCTCGTTGCTCGCTTGCAAAACAACGATGCAGCTCTCGAAGGGTGCGAGCTCCAGCGCACCGTCAAACGCAACGGGCTCGGCACCGTTTAGCAGGTCGAGCCGCGTGCCGCAAAGGCACTCGCCTGTCGCAAGTGCAACCGTGCAGTCGATGCGCTCGCGTGGGTGCTCGTTGACGAGCATAATGTAGGTCTCGCCCGCCCGCTCGTAGCGAAGTGCACGTAGCCAAGGCTGCGGTACGTCAGGCACAACAGTCTGCAGTCCCGCGCTTGCAAGCGCGCGGGCAACATCGGCGAGCGGCGTTGCGACGAGCCCTCCCAGCTCGACCGCGCCATCGGAATCGTAGAATGCGCCGGGCACCTCGTCGACGGCAAGCACCATAACGCCTGCATCCGTCATGTATCTCGCCGCCTTTGCCGTCTCCGTGCCAATAAACGTAGCACCGGGCATAACAAATGCCTGGTAGTGGCAGTTGTTAACACCAAGCAATCCATCGGCAATCGAAACCTTGTAGCGGCTCTTGTCCTCAAAAGCCTCGGCGGGCACAAAATCAAAGTCTATCTGCGCGCGCGTGAGCTCTGCCGCCAC
>CALKBB010000317.1 GCA_937989795.1 uncultured Collinsella sp.
CAGGCTGCCGCCGGTGCCGCCGTGCCCACCATCTCGCGCGGACGCGTGACCTTTGTCGATGCCGCCCTGCCGCAGGGCGTGGTGGTGCCCGATGCCAACCTGGCCGTGTTCTCGATCGCCGACCTCAACGCCCGCATGGACGCCAACCGCGCGCGCAGCCGCCGCAAGGTGGACATTACGCAGATCACGTTCCCGTTTAAGCCGGGCGACTACGTGGTGCACGCCACTCACGGCATCGCGCTCTTTAGCGAGATTGCGCGTCAGGAAGTGGGCGGCAAAGAGCGAGACTACTTTTTGCTGGAATATGCCGACGGCGACAAGCTCTACGTGCCGCTCGAGCAGGTCGACCGTATCACGCGATACGTCGGTCCCGACGGTGACAAACCGCGCCTGACCAGGCTCAACACCGCCGACTGGACGCGTGCCACGAACAAGGCGCGCAAAAACGCCAAAAAGCTGGCGTTTGACCTGGTCGATCTGTATACGCGCCGCTCGTCGATTACCGGTATCGCCTGCCCGCCCGACACGCCCGAGCAGATCGAGATGGAGGAGAGCTTTCCCTACGACGAGACGCGCGACCAGCTGGAGGCCATCGCCGACATTAAGGCCGATATGGAGGCGCCCAAGCCCATGGACCGCCTGCTGTGCGGCGACGTGGGTTTTGGCAAGACCGAGGTTGCCCTGCGCGCGGCGTTTAAGTGCGTGGACTCCGGCCGCCAGGTCATGGTGCTCTGCCCCACGACCATTCTGGCCCAACAGCACTACGAGACATTCTTTGAGCGCTTTGCCCCGTTTGGCCTTGAGGTCGAGGTGCTCAGCCGTTTCCGCACGCCGGCGCAGCAAAAGCGCGCGCTCAAGGCGTTTGCCGAGGGCACGATCGACGTGCTCATCGGCACGCACCGTCTGCTTTCGGCCGATGTGAACCCCAAGAACCTGGGCCTGGTGATCATCGACGAGGAGCAACGCTTTGGCGTGCAGCACAAGGAACAGCTCAAGAACCTGCGCGAGCAGATTGACGTGCTCACGCTTTCGGCAACGCCTATTCCGCGAACCATGCAGATGGCCACGAGCGGCGTGCGCGACATGAGCCTGATCACCACGCCGCCGACCGGGCGTCGTCCCGTGATCGTGCACGTGGGGGAGTACGACCCCGACGTGGTGAGTGCGGCGATTCGCCTGGAGGTGGGCCGCGGCGGTCAGGTGTACTACGTGTCCAACCGCGTCAAGACCATCGACGATGCCGTGGCGCGCGTGCACGAGGCCGCGCCCGAGGCGCGTGTGGGCGTGGCACACGGCAAGATGAGCCCGCGCGAGGTCGAGGACGTGATGATCGAGTTCGCGACCAAAAAGATTGACGTGCTCATCGCCACGACCATCGTGGAGAGCGGTATCGACAACGCGACCGCCAACACGCTCATCATCGAGGACTCGCAGCGTCTGGGTCTGGCACAGCTCTACCAGCTCAAGGGCCGTGTTGGCCGCTCTGCCACGCAGGCATACGCGTACTTTATGTTCCCGGGCGAGCTGCCACTCACCGAGGAGGCGACGGCGCGCCTGACCGCACTTTCCGAGTTCCAGGACCTGGGCAGCGGCATGCGCATCGCCATGCGCGACCTGGAGATTCGCGGCGCCGGCTCGCTTATGGGCGCCGAGCAGCACGGCAACCTGTCGAGCGTGGGCTTTGACCTGTTTACGCAGATGCTGGGACAGGCCGTGGCCGAGGCACGCGGCGACGACGATGCCGGCGTGGAGGCGGCGAGCGTGGGTATTAACCTGCCGGCCGACTATTTCTTGTCCGAGGAGTACCTGCCGGCGGTGGATCAGCGCGTGCTCGTGTACCGTAAGCTCGCGGCGGCCGAGGACCTGGAGAGCATCGACGAGGTGCAGGAAGAGACCGAGGCCGCGCATGGTGAGCTGCCGTTGGCGGGACTCAACCTGTTCAACCGCGCGCGCATCCGTATCCGCGGCGAGCGTCTGGGGCTCGAGAGCGTCACGCTCAGTGGCGGCCGCATCACGTTTTTGGGCGTAGACGTGCCCAAGAAGGTGGCCTTTGAGCTTAAGACCCGCTATGGCGCGGTGAACTTCCCCAAGAGCCGCAAGCTCTCGGTGCCCTACAAGGCGGGCGCCGGCGCGGGCAGCGGCCTGGGTCGCGGCCTCGACGCCAACGACGGCACCGGTCCCGTTGCCGCGGCACTCATGCTGCTGCAGCAATTGGGTGCGAGCGACGACGACTAACGGGTCGACGCTGCAAACGCCCCATTTGGGCAATCTGGTTCCATCGAAAGGAAAGCATGTTCGGATACATCTATAAGAAAGATGTCGCCATTATCGCGGTTGTCCTGTGCCTTTGTCTGGGCGTGGGCAGCTTCTTTGATTATCAAATCTCGAGTGCGCTGTTCAACATCGGCAGCATGTACGGCCGCTTTATCGAGGCTGCCGGCGAGTTGCCGTTTGAGCTGACGGCGAGCATTGCGGGCGTTATGCTCGTGCGCGCGGTGCGTCCCGATTCCAGAGGGAGCAAATGGCTTGCCGTGCTCGGCATCCTCGTCAACGTCGGCTTGTCCGGCTACGAGATCGTCTCGTCCCTGAAGGTTGGCGGCAAACTCATTGCCGTTCAGCTGGTGCTGACGTTTGTGCTGGTCATCGCTGCCAACCTTATCGTCTATCGTCTCACGCGCGCGACCGAGCCTGACGAGCTCACACGCTGGGCGTTGATGGTACTTGCCGTGTGGGTCGCTCAGGCCATTATCCTCAACGTCATTGTTAAGCCGTTGTGGTCGCGCCCGCGCATGCGCGTGATCGAGGTGACGCCGGGGCTCAATTTTCAGCCGTGGTGGGTGATCGGCAATCCCGACAAGTGGGCCTATATTGCCGCCGGCGTGATCAAGGATGGCTTTAAGTCGTTTGCGAGTGGACACACGGCGCACGCGGCGATTGGCCTTATGCTCGCCGGGCTTCCCGTGGCGGCCTTTAAGGAAAAGCCGTCGCGCCGTCGTGTGGTCTTTTGGGTCGCCGCCGTGGTCGCGGCGCTCGTCGCCTTTGGCCGCATCGTGATCGGTGCACACTTTTTGACTGACGTGAGCTGCGGCTTTGCCCTGGTGTTGGCACTTGAGTGCCTTGCCGCGCGCATTGCCTATCCCAACGGCGTACAATAGCTCCGTTTGAATCATCGGGCCCGTGCCCGGCTAGAGAGGATTGCCATGCTCGCGTTTAACAACGACTATTCCCACGGCGCACATCCGGCAGTGCTGCAGGCACTCGTCGACACCAACATGGAGCCGCAGCCCGGCTACGGTACCGATGCGCACACCGAGCGTGCCAAGCAACTTATCCGCGAGGCCTGTCAGGCCCCCGATGCCGACGTGTTTTTTCTGGTGGGCGGCACGCAGGCCAACGCGACGGTGATCGACATGCTGCTTGCGCCCTACGAGGGCGTCGTTGCTGCCGAGACTGGCCACGTCGCCTGCCACGAGGCAGGCGCCATCGAGTTTGGCGGCCACAAGGTGCTCACCATCCCCGGCTACGAGGGCAAGATGCACGCCGAGGACCTCGAGAACTATATCCAGGTGTTCTACGAAAACGAGAGCTACGAGCACACGGTGTTCCCGGGCGCCGTGTACGTGAGCCTGTCGACCGAGTACGGCACGCTGTACTCCAAGGCCGAGCTCGCGGCGCTTCACGCGGTGTGCCAGAAACGCGAGATTCCGCTGTTTGTGGACGGTGCTCGCCTGGCCTATGCGCTGGCGGCCGATGAGTGCGACATTACCCTGTCCGAGCTGGCGCAGCTATGCGACGTGTTCTACATCGGTGGCACCAAGTGCGGCGCACTCTGCGGCGAGGCCGTGGTGTTCTGCGGCATGCACGCTCCGGCGCATCCCATTCCGCGTATTAAGCAGCATGGCGCGCTGCTTGCCAAGGGCCGCCTGACGGGCGTGCAGTTTGAGGCGCTCTTTACCGACGGCCTGTATTTTGAGATTGGTCGCCAGGCGATCGAAACCGCGCAGGCGCTTCGTCGCGTGCTGCACGAGCGCGGCTACCAGTTCTTCTTGGAGACGCCGACCAACCAGCAGTTCGTGATTCTGCCCAACGAGGACATGGCCCGCATTCGCGAGCATGCCTCGATCGAGTACTGGGAAAAGTACGACGAGACCCACACCGTGGTGCGCTTTTGCACTAGCTGGGCCACGACGCAGGAGGACATCGACGCGTTGGCGGCTGTCCTGTAAGTTGACATGATGACGGGGGCCGCCCTGCGCTGGGTTTGGCGCAGGGCGGTCTTTGCTTTTTGGGGGAGAAGGGTTGTATGACCGAGATGTCCGAGCCGACGATTCGCCTGGCGACGCCCGATGATGCGCCGGCGTTGCTTGCCATCTATGAGCCATATGTGCGCGAGACGGCGATAACCTGCGAATACGAGGTGCCGAGCGTTGAGGAGTTCGCCGGGCGCATCGAGCGCGCGCTCGAGCGCTATCCGTATCTGGTGATGGAGCTGGACGGGCGTCTGGTAGGCTATGCCTATGTGAGTCCGCTCAACAGCCGCGAGGCATACGACTGGTCGGTCGAGACATCGATCTACCTGGCGCGCGACGTGCGCCACGGCGGGCTGGGCCACAAGCTGCACGATGCGCTCAAGCAATGCCTGATCGCGATGGGCATCACCAATATGTGCGCGCTCATCGCCGTGCCGCACGACAAGGACGACGAGTATCTGACGCACAACAGTCAGGATTTCCATGCCCATATGGGCTACCGCCTGGTGGGTACGTTTGACCGCTGTGCCCAGAAGTTCGGCCGCTGGTACGACATGTGCTGGATGGAGTTGGTCCTGGCCGAGCGCGTCCCTAACCAACCCAAACCAACCTGGTTCCCCGACCTCCTCGCCTAAAACCACCACAAAGGGGACAGGCACCTTTGTGGTGGTTTTGGTGTTGGTTAGCCGATGGGCTCGGTGTATTTGGCACGGTCGGTGCGCTGGATGCGCTTGGAGACATGGAGCGGGCGGCCGTCGGTGTCGTAGACGTAGTCGGTGATTAGGATCAGCGCCTGCCCGCGCTCAACGTTGAGCAAAAACGCCTCGTTTTGCGAGGCATAGCACACCTCAAAGGTCTTATGTCCCTGTGCTGGCGCTCGATGGAATTCTTGGCGCAGCGTCGCGTAGAGCGAACCGTTGATATCGCGATCGATGAGCGTCTCGAAGCTTGGCGGCAGGTAGGTGGTCTCCAGGCACAGCGGCACGTCGTCCAGGTAGCGCAGGCGGACAAGTTTGACGAGCTTGCTGCCCACGGCGGCGTCAAAGAACTTAGCCATGCTGCCGGCCGCCTTGGCAAAGCCCGAGTCCACGGTGCGCGTGGTGGGCTTCATGCCCTGGCCTTCGACCTGCTTGGTATAGCTCGAAAACACCAGGTTGTTCTCGTGGAGCGCCGGCGTGTCGGCCACAAAGGCGCCACGCCCGCGCTCGGTGCGCACCAGACCCTCGTCAACGAGCACCTTAAGGGCGTGGCGTACGGTGCTGCGCGACAGCTCCGATTCGTCCATGAGTTCCATCTCGGACGGCAGCTTGTCTCCGCGCGCGTAGGTGCCGGAGGCGATGCGGTCGCGCAGCATGCCCGCCAAGCGCTCGTATTGGGTCAGTCTCTTTTTAGATGAAGCGTTCATGCGATCAACCTGTATCTAACCTGTATGCGTATCTAATCAAGCATGTATTCAATACAACAACAAAACCGCTGGTAGCAAGTTATCGAAAACCGTATCAGCGAATTTTCTAAGATAAATATAGCATACAACTAGTCGACATAACCAAAACATGTATGTAACTTGTATGCCATCGAGAGCATCAAACGAGAAGAAAGGCTGATGCACGATGACTACTCAGGAACAGGTTAAGGACGTCGTCTCCCAGGTTTTGGCTGACAAAGCTGACAAGGGTGGCATCAAGCGCGTCGTGTGGATTGGCGCCGGCGGATCCAACGGCGGTAACTATCCTGCCCAGTACTTTATGGAGCACGAGGCCACGCAGATCGTGAGCTCCAGCTACACCAGCAACGAGTTCGTGCACGCCACCCCGGCCTACGTCAACGAGAACACCCTGGCCGTCGTCGTGTCCATGCGCGGCACCAAGGAGACCATCGTCGCCGCCCAGGTCGCCAAGGACCACGGCGCCAGCACCATCGCCATCTATGTTGACGAGTCCGGTCTCACCGAGGTCTGCGACTACAAGATCCAGTACGACAGCCTGGCCGTCGACGAGTCCTGCATGGGCCGTACCAACTCCGCCGTCGTGACCATGATCGCCATGGAGCTCACGCAGCAGACCGAGGGCTATGCCGAGTACAAGACCGCCATGGCCGCCTTCGACCTGATCGATCCCATCTATCGCAAGGCCGTCGAGTACACCCGTCCGCTCGCTGCCAAGTGGGCCGAGCAGAACGCCGACAAGCCCTGCATCAACGTCATGGCTCAGGGCCCGCTTTTTGGTGCCGCCTACGTCTTTAGCATCTGCAACGTGCAGGAGATGCTGCAGATCGACTCCTGCACCATCAACACCTGCGACTTCTTCCACGGCCCCTTCGAGATCCTGGACAAGCGCACCTCGCTGTTCCAGCTCATCAGCGTCGGCCGCAGCCGCTGCAACGACGAGCGCGGCATCCGCTTCGTCAACCAGTACGGTGGCGAGCGCGTCTATCAGCTCGACGCCAAGGAGCTCGGCCTCAACGACATCAAGGACAGCGTGAGCGAGTACTTCAACCACCTGATCTTTGCCCCGATCCTCAACAACGTGTACATGCGTGCACTCTCTGCAGTCACCCACAAGGACTACATGACGCGTCGCTACATGTGGAAGCTTGAGTATTAGTTACGCGGTTTTACCAAACCGCGTAACGGCTCGACGCTGCGCGGTCCGCATTTGGGCAATCTGACGTTCAACTTCAAGGGCGCGACCAGAAGGTCAGCGCCCTTTCGTTTC
>CALKBB010000318.1 GCA_937989795.1 uncultured Collinsella sp.
ATGATCGGTTCGGTTGAGATGTTGGCCGCGATTCTCCCCTGTTGCCAGACATTGATGCCTTCGAAATTGGCGGAAGTCAACGAAGCATAGCCGTCTTCCTGCTCCAAACCCACAATCTGCATGTGCGGATGAACGAGACTACCGCCCGAGAGAGGACCCTTGTTCTTGTACATGAGCACGCTTCGATACTGCCGTGAATCGATCATCTGCTGCCAGCAATCCAGGGCAAACCTCATCACATGGTGGAGTTCATCTGGCTCATAGGTCACCAGGTCGGCATCGTGATCGGCTGACTCGATCAGCACGGTTTGACGGGTGGCGCGCAGGGTTTTGAACTTATTCTCGAGCCAGATGCAGTCGCCGTCGCGCCGGATGATATTGGCGAGTCCCTCGGTATCGCAAAAGGGGCACGCGGTGCCAGGGCGCCGGTTGTCGTCGGGCTTGCCGCTCGCCTGCTGAACGTCAAATACCAGCGCCACGGGTTACGCCTCCAGCGGCACGATCTTGGTGCCATGGAGCTCGGAGACGCCCAATGCCGCCGCCACGGTATCGCGGTTGGCCGTGGAAATGCCGCCGCCGGGAAGGATGGTCAGGCGGCCGCCCGCATACTCGACAAGACGCGATAGGTGCTCCAGATTGTCCTCGATCGGCGTTCCGGCAGCACCACCATGCGTCAGGATACGCGTGATGCCGCAGTCGGCGAGTGTGTCGACGGCATCGAGCTGAGCCTCGGGCGAGAGCTGGTCAAACGCCATGTGGAAGGTGATGTCAAGGGACTCGCGCTTGCACTCCTCGGTCGCGCAGCCCGCGGCCATCACGAGGGCGCCCAACGTAAGCTCGTCGAGCGCCCAGCCGCCGGCACAAGGCTTGCAGCAGCCAAAGACCAAGCCATCGGCGCCGGCGCTCACGGCAAGACCCAAGTCCATCTCCATCATGCGCAGCTCGTCCTGGTTGTAGTGAAAGTCACCGCCACGCGGGCGAATCATGCACATCACTCGTGCGTCATGCTCGTGAGCATAGCTGACCGTAGCGCTGATAACACCAGCCGAGGGCGTAGTGCCACCGACGGCAAGGTTGTCGCACAGCTCGATGCGCTTTGCACCGGCATCGATAGCCGCCGGCACCCGCTCAAAGTTCTCGGCACAAAACTCGTACAGCATAGATAGACCCCCAAAGACAGCAGATGTTTTCCGACGGGCATTGTCACACACCCCCATGAAGTTGCGGTGGAATAGGGACTCTTTTGGCCTCTGGAGCCCGTATTCAGTCCCTATTTCACCGCAACTTAAAAAGG
>CALKBB010000319.1 GCA_937989795.1 uncultured Collinsella sp.
GTTGTCGTCAACGATGAGCTGCAGGTGGTAAGAACGCCCGGACTCGAGCCAGACTGGCCTCCAAAGCCCCTTATCCATTACGCGGAACCACTTGTAACAGGGACTCTTGTCGAACGAGAGCCGATTCGCGTCGAGGTCGAAGCGGTATTCGTACGACTCGTCGGTCTCGAGATTCTTGTAGGCTCGAATTGAGAAGTCGCAAGCGTCCCTGAACGTCACGTCTGCCTCGAAGCAGAAGATCTCGCCTGCGTTTTCGGTGATTACGCACTCCGTTCGTTCGTGGTCTCCGCGAAGCTCGATATCCGGGACGGCATCAGGGCACTCGAACGCATCCCTTATGCTTTGGGGAGGGCGAACGCCGAGGGTGCCATTGGGGCGCTGGTACACCTCATGGGGCATAAACGAGCCACCCCAAAGCCAGTTGGCCCGGTCATCGTCGTTCTCGCGCGTGGGGACCCAGCCGGACAGAATCCTGCGCGATCCGTCGAAGGCGGTCCGTCCGGCGTAATACGCCCTCCCGTCGAAGGCGTCATCTCTCGGCTTCTCCCACGGACCGTAGAGATCGCGGCTCATGCGGTAGACGATCTTGTTCTCGTCGCTGTACTCAGAGTAGACCAGGTACCACCAATCGCCAATTTTGAAAATGTCTGGCATTTCGAACATGGTGTAGAGGCCGGGGGCCCAAAAGTCGCCCTTGAACTGCCAGTGCTCGAGGTCCTTCGACGTAAAGTGAACGAGCCTGCCAGTTTGGAGGGTTTTGGAGGGGTCGTCTCCCTTACGCGTGCCCAGTACGAGGAGGTATTCCTTCCGGTCGTCATCCCATATTACGAAAGGGTCGCGCCAGTTGCGCCCATCGTATCCTGGCTGAGGCGTGAGCTCTGCTGCAACACCCGTCTTTTTCCACGTCGCATAATCATCCGAGCAGGCCTTCGCCTGCATGAGCACCTGGGACGTTTTGCCTTCTCGCAGGTAGTTGCGGTTGAACCCGGTATAGAAAGCGCGTACCTCCCCTTTTGCCTCGTAGACGGTTCCGGCGTAGATGAACTGGTCTTGGTCGTCTTCTCCGCCGTGGGGGATCGCCGTTCCGTGTTCCTGGTACGTCACGAAGTCCTGGGTGGTCGCGAGCGACCACCCAAAGGGCTGTCCTTCGGCAAGCGGAGCGGGGTCGCGCGTGTCACGCTGGTGGTATAGATAGAACGTGCCGTCCTTGCCGAAGGGCATGACGTCTCCCACCCACACGTCCTTCGGTTGGTAGAACAGGTGCTGGTTATTGGTCGGGACTTTGCGCATGTCTCGTCCTCCTTACTGTCGCGTCTTTCCTATTCGTCTTCTTCGTCAACGTCCGGAGTCAGATCTCCGAGGTAGACGAGCTGCTCTTTGGCTTGGGTGACGACATGCCTCACCACATCGGGAGTAAGCTGTCCGGCGTGGAGCGAGAGCTCGAGGGCCACGGGAAGGTTTACGCCGGTCACTATGAACGCGCCTCGCGGAGCCGAGCAGGCTACGAGCTGGTTTACGCTGCCCTGAAGGATGTCGGTGAGAACGAGGGTCTCGTCATCTTCGGCGATGCCCTCGAATGCGCTGGCGAGCTTCTCCTCGAGCGGGGTTTCGTCTGTAAACGCGCAGACAACCCTGATGTCGTGCCCCGGTCCTATGATGGCCTTGAGCGTGTCTCCGAGTCCGGCTGCCAGGCCGTAGTGCGATGCAATGATGATGTGCCTCATAATGCGTCCTTTGTGGGTTGGTCTAGCCCTAGGCTAGGCAGCAAGAATGCCGAAAGCCGCGCACACCCACGAGATGATGAGGATGCCGAGGACAATCTTGTTGATGCTGACCTTGCGCTTGACGAGGGCGTAGACGATGGCTGTGGCTATTACGGGCAGCATGCCGACCATGATTTGGTCGAGGATGCCCGTCTGGACGTCGAGCGTAACTTCACCCATGGTGAACGTGAGACCACACGAGACCTTGATGACGGTGGGGATGAGCGCACCGACGACCATCATGCCAAGTGCCGACGTCGACTCGGTGAAAACGGACATCTTCTCGGCAAGGGTCGTGAAGAGCTTGTCGCCGAACTTATAGCCTATGCGCCAGTCAAAGAGCTTCCATACGAAGATGGCGATGGCGACGGCAAGCCAGAGAAGCACGCCGACGGGGTTTCCCGCCTGTCCCATGTAGGCGGCGATGGAGCCGAAGATGGTGGGAATGAGGATGGCGAAGATCGTGTCGCCGACTCCTGAGAGGGAGCCCATGAGGCCAATCTTAAGGTCTTGGACCGCGTCGATGGCGTCATTGTGCCCCTTGTCCTCCAAGGCTAGGCCGGCGCCGAGGAGCAGGCCGCTTACCTGGGGAGTCGCATTGTAATAGCGATAGGTGCTCAGAAGTGACCTGCGGTAGCCCTCCTCGTCTCCTGCATAGATCTTGCGCAGGGCGGGTTCGGTTGCGAACATGACCGCCGGGGCACACTGGGACTCATAGTTATAGATGGACGCGCCGAGCATCCAGCGGCGGCCGCAACGGTCGAGATCGGAAACGGTGAGGACTGGCTGGTACGTTCCGTCTGCCAGGCAGGTTGGCGCTTCGTTTGCCTTGGTGGCGTTAACTTCGTTACTCATCTTCCAGACCTCCAGCGTCGAGGGCGTTTACGGACGGATTGCTGTGCGACTTGTAGTACTCGATGGCCGCGGCGGCACCGAGCAGGGCGATGGGGAGAATGCTTATCTGCAGGTAGGCGGCCAGAACGAAGCCAACGATGGCGTAGGCGATGAACTTCTTCATTGGCATGAAGGACAGAAGCATCGCAAGGCCGACGACGGGGAGGATACCGGCGGCGATGGAGAGGCCGGTCGTGAACCAGGAGGGCATGACGGAGAGGAAAGCGTTGACGGCATCGGCGCCAAAGAGCAGTACGGCAAACGTGGGGATGGCCGCCGTAAGGCCATAGAAGACCGGACCGAGGAAAAGTACGCTCTTCATCTGCGAGTACTTGCCCTCTTCGGCAAAGCGCTGCGAGGCACGCCCGAGGAAGCCGTTTGCCGTCTTGGCGATGACGTCGAGCTGAAGGCCGAGCATGCCGACTGCGATTCCGGCGGCAACGCCGACGCTCGCCTCCTGACCCGAGGTGATGGCAACGACGGCGCCAATGATGGCGGCAGTGGGATAGTCGGGGACGGAGGCTCCTCCCATGGCCGCCACGCCCAGGCTCATGAGTTGGACGATGGCGCCGACGGCGAGGCCGGTTACGGGGTCGCCGAGCGCAAGTCCGACGAACCATGCTGGCGTGACGGACATGTTCGTGAGAATTTGTCCCGCGTTCTTCTCGGCTCCGTAGATGAAGGCGATGAGTGTAACGACGGCTATCTGGATGATGGATGGTGTCATAAGTTCACTCCCTTGCTAAAGCGTGATGATGCTGGAGAGCTCTACGGGCTTGTCGGCCGGCACATAGCGAACGGTGATATCGCAGCCGGTGCCAGCAATCGCTCGATATACGGGCAGCTCGTCTTTGGTGACGTAGGCGCGACTGCTCACCTGGACGGCGTCTGACCCCTCTTCGGGAAAGACTGTGCCTCCGACCACGAGTGTGGGAACAACCTGGCCCGTCTGTATGACGTCGAGGATGGTCTGGGGGTCTCGCGCCACGATGAAGACCGTGTGGTCGTCGTACTTGCCCGCCCGATAGTTCGCGAGAGCCGTCTCCTTGTTGATAATGGAGAGGGCGACTCCCGAGGGCTTTGCCATCCGCATGGCAGCCTTCTTGGTCGGGTCGTTGGCGACGATGTCATCGATGACCATGAGACGCTGCGGACGGAACTCGGGTACCCACTGGGTTGCCACTATGCCGTGTAGCAGGCGGTTGTCGATGCGTGCTGCGATGATGCTCATGTGATGTTGGCTTCCTTCCTTTGCTTGCGTGACGCGTTTCGGCATGGCCTGTGCCGAGGCGCGTCATTCTTCCTGCCGGGCCGCGGACCCGTCGTTCAGCGTGGCCTGCCTGCGAGGGGCATGCCGGGAATTGATGTAGTCGTATGCGTAGGCGATCTCCGCGACGGGGACCTCCACGTGGTAATGGGCGGAAATGTCAGAGAAGCTCGTGCGGAATGCCTCGACGAAATCGTTGTGTTCATTGGCGAAGCGCTGCTCGTCTGCGTAGTTCTCGATGGGGCTTCTGGTCACGAGGCGCTCCACGAGACAACACAGGTGCACGTAGAGCCCCATGCTCACACGAGCGCCAATCACGTCTCCGGTGAGCTGCTGGAGCCGCTCCGCGGCACTCTCGATTTCGCCGAAGAGCTTGTTGGGGTTAAGGATTGTGATGGACTCGACCACGTTCCTGAGGGTCATGTTCTTGACGAGATTCTGGTGGAACGTGCGCAAGCCGTCAGCGTCGAGCAAGCGTGCGAAGGCGCGGTCTATCTGGGCCGTTCCTTCGCCGGCGATGAGTTCCTCGAGCGAAATGAACGGGACTCCGTCGGCGTGCGGATTGTCCGTGCCGATGACCGAGCGCACGTTGTACTGGGAGAAGGCGGCATCCTCAGATCCGTTATTGGCGAGCTGCCGCCAGTCAACGGCGACAAGCCGCGCGGGGGACTCGCCAGGCAGGCTCTGCGCCACGAGATCGCGGATCCGCGCAGCTGCGTCAAGTCCGCCTTCGGAGCAGAAGACAATCGCGTCCGGTCGGGCGTTGCGCGCCACGATGTGATAATTACAGGTGCAAGCTGCCGCAGCATCGTCGAGAACCTCTCGCACGGAGCGACCCGCGATAAGTCCGGCGCCAACCTCCACCGCAAGGCCGGTAGAGGCGTTGTTGATGATGCCGAGTGTCATGCCGGAGGTGGATTCCAGACTCTTATAAATATCCTGGAGCGATCCCATGTCCACGAGGATGACGACCTCGTCTGCGTAGGAGAAGCGGTCGATGATTTGCTGAAGAGGAGCAGCGACGTCCGTAACCTTCTGGTCGTAGGGCATATCGATGGCCTCGAAGACCCTCGTGTCAAGAATCCGATTGGCAGCGTCGGCGATGCTCGTGGCGGTCGAGTAGCCATGACTGAGGACGATACCGACGCTCCGACGACGCTTAGACGGGTCGAGTGCGAGTGCCGCATGCGCAAGGACGAGCAGACACGTGAGATCGTCGAGCGCGATGCCGAGCGTAGCCTTGAGTTCATCAGCGATGCAGGCGCAGACAGTAACGGCAAAGCGGTTGCGCTGGGCCACGACGCCGCGCATGCCGGAAAGCTCGCTTGCATGGGAGCTCTTCCAACGCGAGAGGTTTGCGGGCGGCCACAGCTGGAGGCAGATGCCCTGGGCGATTAGATGCGAGCTCTTTCGGGACAAATCGATCGAGTAGAGTTCGTTCACGGAAGTGACGACGCTGTCGGCGATCTGCTCGTATGCGTCGGACTTCGAGCGGCCCGGGTTTTGCCCGAACGCCAGGTAGTCCTCAAGGTCGCGGGCTCGCTCCACCAGCTGAGCGCTGCACGCGCTCCCATCAAGCGTGCCTTCGCGATAGCTCTCGTATGGCTCCAGCATGGCGTCGAGTACATGCCGTGCGCGGTCGTCCGCCTGGCTTTGGATGCTCCGGGTGGTGTCGATGAGCTGCATATCGTTCTCGCTGCGCTCAAGTGCGGAGCCGGCAAGGATTGCGGAGGGAAGCTGGTAGGTGCGAATCTCCAGGCTGTCACCCTTCGTGTCTAGATAGGCCTCGGCGCAACAGTTGGTGATGCAGTCGCGTAGGCCGCGTACGTTCTCCTCGAAGTTGGTGCCGGCGAGGGCTCGGAAGGCTCCGCGACTTATGAGGATGTCGCGTCCTATGCGTCGGCCCTCCTCCTTGAGGAAGTGGAGAGTCAGTTCCTCACGCTCCTCCTGGGTGCGCTCGCGCAGAGACGGCACCTGGGCGGACATGGGGATGCGACGCGTGAGGCTGCGGCACTCGGTACTGTCTGCCTCGTTTGAGGTGGCAAAGATAAGGCGCGCAGCAGGGGCTGGCACAATGGCGCCCGCCTGTGCGGAGGCCCACTCCAAGAGCGCGTCCTGGGCAGCGGGTGAGAGGGTGTCGACGTCCTTGAGATAAACGATGCCGCCGCTCGCCCGATCTGCAGGCCCGCCATCTGCGCACAGATCGTGAGTGAGCGCGCGGGCATCGTCTGCGTAATGCGAGCAGTCGATGCTCACAAGCTTGGCTTCCTGCTGCAGGACGCCGACGTTCTTGCCGTATTCGAGGGCAAGTTCGGCGAGTAGACCCTTGCCGGTTCCCGAAGCGCCACAGAGCAGGATGGGCAGGCCAGCTGGCGGGTACTTGAGCGCGGCGCAGAGCTGGCTGATGCAGGGCGCAAGGCTCAGCTCGTGACCGATTGCGCGGTCAAAGTCGAGTCGCTCGCCGTTTCCGAGCGTGGCGAAGAGCTGCTCGACCGAAGGGTAGGTGCTACGCTCAATGCGAGACTGGAAGAAGCGTTCGAGGGAGCGGCGGTGGAAGTAGCACACCGGTCGCGCCCCTGCTTTCACCACGAGGCCAGCGCGCACGAGCTCGTTGAGATACTGACTTGCCAGGCTGCGCGAGATGGCGAGCGAGTCGGTTATAGATGCCGTGGTGAAGTGGTCGAGACGGTTCTGGATGCGCCCGCCCCGCGTGCTGCCAAGCTCGCGCGTGATGCGATCGAGGTAGGCAAGCAGGTCTTTCTGTGTCTCGGGGATGTTCATGCGGCTGGTCCTCCTTTCGTCCCACACCTTACGGGCGGGGTGGTGCTCGGGACGGGTTGGCGCCCGCGTTTCGTCACGGGCGCGTGCACTTCGGCACTCCATGATACATCTGTAGTGACATATGGCGACTTCTCGACACTTGCGCTCGACACAGCGAGCGGCAACGGCGCTGTCCGCCGAGCGCCTCGCCGTTTGCTCCGTCTCTGGCTACATCGCTCGAACCGACTCTGCCGCTGGCGCGGACGCCCCGCGCCCGGACGGCTCGGAAAGGCAGGAAACCATGGACGTCCGCAAGCTCGAGGGTTCCATAATCGCGCTCGTCACGCCATTCGACGAGGACGGCTCCGTCAACTTTGCCCAGCTCGAGATGCTGCTCGAACTCCAGATCGAGAGCGGCACCGACGCCATCCTCACACTGGGCACCACCGGCAAGTCAGCCACGATGACCGACGAGGAAAACAACGAGGTCGTCAAGTTAGTCGTGGAGCACGTGGCCGGGCACGTGCCGGCCATCGCCGGTTCGGGCTCCAACTGCACGGCCACGCAGGCGCGCAAGAGCCTCACGTACTAGAAGCTGAACGCCGACGCCCCGCTCATCATCTCGCCGTACTGCAACAAGTCCAACGAGGAGGACATCTACCAGTGCCTCGTTCACACGGCCAGCGCGGTGGACATCCCCTGCATCATCTACAACATCCCCGGGCGCACCGGCTGCAGCATCAGCGCGGCCAACGTGGAGCGTCTGGCCGCCCACCCCAACATCATGCGCATGTTCGCGTGGGCAAGGGCGCCACGGTGGCCACCGGTGCCGTATGCGTGGAGGACGTGCCGGCCGGTGCCGTGGTGACCGGCGTGTCCGCGAAGGTCATCAAGCAGGCCAACGAGTCGCCGAGGACAAGGCCCCCTCGTCGACGCGCTCCGCAACCTGTAAGCGAGGCCCCTAAGGCCGCCTTGCTGTCGGCAGCCTGGGGCCATGTGCCATCAGGGCGCAGGACGGGTCCGGTCGCCGAAATGCGGCCGGACCCGTTGTTCGCATGTTTTGCTGGGGGAGTCGCTGTGGCGACGAGGTTCACTGGCTTACTTTTCCTGTTCGCGCAGCCCCTTCGCCAAGGCTATGTTGGACAGTTTGAGTTCGCCATTCGTTACCGTAACAGCAAGCGAGTGGCCGAACTTCTCGCAGACGCGTGTCGTGAGTGCGGTACCGTCGAGGTAGAGGACGAGGATGTTGTCGTCAACGATGAGCTGCAGGTGGTAAGAACGCCCGGACTCGAGCCAGACT
>CALKBB010000320.1 GCA_937989795.1 uncultured Collinsella sp.
GCGTTTGTATCCTATCGATGATGGGGTACTAGCAGTTTGATTTAAGCTTGCGGCCCTGCTTTTCAAACTTGTGCATATCGCTATCGGACATGCCCTGTGTCATATCGTCATGGCGCTTGGTGTAGAGCGGATCTTTGGGGTCGTTCCAAATGCGCTCTGCCACGGATGACCAAGCTTTGGCGGCGGCACGGGTCTTCTCGCGCAGTTGTTCGGGAGATTCCTTCTCTATCAGGTCGGTGCTCATGGCGCCTGCCTCGGCGACCATTTTGGGCAGTACATCGGGGTTCTCGAGCATGGGGCAGGGCTTGAGGTAGTTATCGTTAAAAGGCTGGCCTTCGTAATACTTCATAAAGAGGGGAGAGCGAAGTGCGTCGAGCAGGCTTACGTCGTGGATATTGGCATTGGAGTAGTGAATGAAAACGCACGGCTCCACGTCTCCCGCCGCGTTGATATGTAGGTAGCGTCGCCCGCCGGCGATACAGCCGCCCACGAACTCACCGTCATTTTGGAAATCGAGGGTAAAGAGAGGCTTTTTCTCTCGCATCTCTCGAATAAAATGATACATGCGTTCGCGCTGCTCGGACGTGGGCATAAGCTCGTTGGTGGCATTGCGGCCGACCGGCATAAAGTAGAAATACCAGCAGAAGAGCGCCCCCTCGCGAATCATCCAGTCCATGTTTTCCTCGGTGGCGACGGTATCGGCGTTGGCGCTGGTCCAGCACGTCGAGATTCCAAACGGCAGTTTTCGCTCACGCAAAAGTTTCATGGCGTGTTCGATTTTTTCGTACGTACCCTCGCCACGGCGGGCGTTGGTGGTGTGCTCGTTGCCCTCGGCGCTGATGGCAGGGACAAAGTTTGCAACGCGGATCATGTCGTCACAGAACGCCTCGTCGATGAGCGTGGAATTGGTGAAGCAGAGAAACACGCAGTCCTGATGTTTTTCGCAAATTCTGATCAGGTCGTGCTTGCGGACGAGCGGCTCGCCTCCGGTATAGATGTAGATGTGTGTGCCGAGCTCTTTGCCCTGTGTGACGATGGAGTCGATGTCATCGAAGGACAGATTCTGCTTATAGCCATACTCGGCGGCCCAGCAGCCCGTGCAATGCAGGTTGCAGGCACTCGTGGGGTCGAGCAGGATGGCCCACGGAATATTGCACTGGTATTTCTCGCGGTTCTTTTCCTGTTGGGGCCAAGCCAGCAGGTTGCCGTCGATTATAAGCGCCTTGAGCAACTTGGTGCGCATTTTGGGATTGAGGTCGAAGATGCGCATGATCAGGTCATACCAATTGCCGCGACTCTTGATGACGTTGGTAAACGCCTCGCGCTGTACGGGAAATACGCGATTAGGGACCAGTTTGTTCACGAGGTCCATGATTTTGTCGATGTTTTCTTGCGGGTTGTCATCGAGATAATCGATGAGCTTGTTGAGCGCTGCACGCTCTGCTGACTGCGTAAGCGACATGGGTATATCCTTTCACGTGTGCTTTGTGTGTGATAATACCCACTTGTGGATTAAACGAAGTATAAAGATTTGCAATGTGTCTATTCAACGAATCAATTTGATTTGGGGTGAAGCGTTATACCGGACGCTCTCTAAGTTGCGGTGAAATAGGGTCAGGTATGGCCTTTTAGCAGCATAAACAATCTCTATTTCACCGCAACTTATCTGGTGTTGGCTTACTGGTAGCGGAGGCACTCGACGGGGTCGAGCTTTGCGGCGCGGCGGGCGGGGTAGAAGCCAAAGATCACGCCGATGCCGACCGATACGGCAAATGCGATCAGCACGGTCGTAATGGAGAAGCTCGGCGTAATCGTCCCAGTGGCCCCAAACTCGCTCATAATGCTCGAGTTGGTGGCAAAGAACGTAAGACCCCAGGCCAGCAGATAGCCAATCACGACACCTAAAATGCCGCCGGTGATGCACAGCGCCGAGGATTCGGCCAAAAACTGGGCGGTGATATCGCGACGACTGGCGCCCAGAGCGCGGCGGATGCCGATCTCGCGGATGCGCTCAGTCACGTTGGTGAGCATCATGTTCATAATGCCGATTCCGCCCACAAGCAGCGAAATGCCGGCTACGGCGCCCATGATGAGCGAGAAGGCGCCCATAAAGGAGTTGAGGGCGTCGATAGCGCTCTTCATGGAGCTTGCCGACACGCTTTCATACTCGTCGTCCTCCGAAATGCCCTTCATGCTGCGCACCTTGGATTCGATCGTCTTGCAGAGCTCATCCATATCGGTGCCCTCGGTGGCGAGCGCCGTCACGCTGGGAAACGACGGATTGTCATCGCCGTAGAGCTCGGAGATCGTCGCTCGGGGCATGAACAGGCTCAGTGAGCCCATGGAGTCGTTGCCACCGCCGATAACGCCAATGATCTGCACGTCTCCGCTCGAGACCTTAATAGTCTTGCCGATCGCGTCCTGCTCGTTGCCGTACAGCTGCTCGGCGCCGCCGCGGCCGATGAGCGCCACTCGAGCGCCGGATTTGGATTCGATGTCGTTATAGGTGCGACCGGCAACGATCTTGCTGGCGCCCACGGCATCGAGCATGTCACTATCGACACCTTGGGCCATGACGGTATAGCTTTTATCCCCAACTTTGTACTCGGAATAGGCGCTGTCGACGATGCCGATCTGCTCAATTTGCGGCACCATCTTGCGCAGCTTCTCGACGTCCGAATCGGTGAGCTCTTGGGACGAGTAGATCTGCACCATGCGGGCCGCGTTAAGGGCCAAGCTGTTGACTAGGCCGTTTTGGATGCCGCCGATGAGCGAAGTCATGGCGATAACCGAAGCAATGCCAATGACGATGCCCAGGATGGTGAGCAGACTGCGCCCCTTGTTGGCCTCGAGCGAGTGCAGGGCTTCTTGGACAAGATCGCGGGTGCTCATGCCTTCGCTCCTTTCGGCCATGCGGAGGATGTACGAGTTGCGGGTAGGTTGCTGATGGCGCCGCGTAGCGTATTCGGTGCATGCGCGATATACGCGCCGTCATGGATTCGCCCGTCGCGAATGGTCACGGCTCGGTCGGCCTCGGCGGCAATGCCCGGGTCGTGCGTGATGAGCACGATGGTCTTGCCGCGCTCCTGGAGTTTGTGGAAGGTTCCATGACGAGTGCCCCGGTAGCAGAATCCAGGTTGCCCGTAGGCTCGTCGGCAAGAATGATGGGCGGATCGT
>CALKBB010000321.1 GCA_937989795.1 uncultured Collinsella sp.
CAAGTGCCTTGAGCAGGCCGAACTCAATACTCTTCATGGTGGGGTGGACCTGGAAGCCATCCTCGACGGTCTCGATGCGGGCACCCAGGGCCGTGAGGCAGCGCACCGTGGCCTCGATATCGGCGCAGGTGGCGTTGCAAGTGACGTGCGTCTCGCCGTTGGCGAGTGCGGCGCAGATAATCAAGCGGTGCGCCATCGACTTAGACGCGATGGCGGGGACGGTGCCCTTGAGCGGGGAGGGGGTGATGCGGGCTAGCATGCGGATGTGGCTCCCTTCTGGCCGAGGCCCTCGGCAATTAAATCATGGAAGGTGGAAAGCGGCGTGCGGTCGATGCTGCAGCGGCCAATGCCGTGCGGAATCACCAGGTCGATAGTGTCACCGGCGCGTTTTTTGTCGTGCAGCGCCTCGGCAAAGATGGCGTCGGCCGAAAGCTCGCAGCGGGTCTTGAGGCCGTGTCGGGCGCAGAGCTCCTCGATGCGGCCGGGGAGTTCGGCGTCGCAAATGCCGTGCAGGGCCGCGGCGCGCGTGATGATACCCATGCCGATCGAAACGCAGTTGCCGTGTCCGAGCTCAAAGTGCTCGCAGGCCTCGACGGCATGTCCGGCGCTGTGTCCAAAGTTGAGGAGTTTGCGCTGGTTGGTCTCGCGCTCGTCGGCAACGACCACGGCGCGTTTAATGTCAATATTGCGGGCGATGATGAGTGCCACGCGGGCCACGTCCCGGTTAAGCAGCTCCAGCGTGAGCGGGGTCTTCTCCAGCTCGGCGAAAAGCTCTGGGTCGGCGATCACGGCGTGCTTGACGACCTCGCCACAGCCGTCGGCGAACTGCTCGGGCGTGAGGGTGGCCAGGCACCCCACGTCGGCGATAACCACATTCGGCTGCCAAAAGGCGCCGGCCAGGTTCTTGCCGGCAGCCAGGTCGATGGCGGTCTTGCCGCCCACGGAGGAATCCACCTGCGCCAGCAGCGTGGTGGGGATGTTGTAAAAATCAACGCCGCGCATGTAGGTGGCGGCGGCAAAGCCCGCCAGTTCGCCCACCACGCCGCCGCCGAGCGCCACGATAACGTCGGAGCGCGAAAGCTCGTGCTCGGCCACAAACTCCAAAATGGCAACATAGGTTTCGGCGCGCTTATGGGCCTCGCCGGCCTCGAAGGTGCAGATGCTCACCTCGTAGCCTGACGCCTCCAGGCTCTGCTTAACGGGCATCTGGTAAAGCGGGCCCACGTTGGTGTCCGTCACGATGACGGCCTT
>CALKBB010000322.1 GCA_937989795.1 uncultured Collinsella sp.
AGCGCAGGCGCTGATCACAAGCGCGCATCATCTCACCGAGCTTGCTACTTTTTTGTCTGCTGCCATGGATGCGCATGCATTCCCAAAAGCCATTTTGGCAGCGGTAGATGTGAATGGGGTCCAGACGATATTCGCAGTCCTCGTGGCGCTCGGGCGCAAAGAACACGGCCGAGGCAAACATGGTGTAGGGCATGGCCGTCTCCTCCCCAAACAAGCTCGCTACGATGCCGGTCTTTCGGTGCGTGTCATAGTAGCGCGCCATACGGACATACACGGCGCATGCCACGTGGCGCAGGTCGCGATGGTGGGAACGGTCGAGCCGTGAGTTATTCAGGTTGTACGTCGAGAGTGCGTCGATAGCAGCCATGAGCCGCTCCTCATGCGCCTCGTCGGGCGGAAGGGGAAGCGTGGGCTCGGAGGTTTTGCGACGCTTGGGGGCCAGGTCCGACGGCGTCGGCGCGGGTGCAAGGTCTTGCGCCGCACGCCGCAGCTCGATAAGGGCGTTATCGAACATGACGGTTTTAGAGTCGCGAAGCAGCTCGGGGTTGAGCCCGTGGAAAACGGCGTAATCTTGCAACCACACGCGTGCAAACCGGTCGATGCCGGGCTCGAAGGCACGATAAGCATCCCAAAAGGCCTTGATCTTGTTAAAACCATCGAGTGGGTCATCTACGCCAATGCCACAGATCAGTTCATAGAGATACAGGAAGGCAAAGGACGTAGACGTTTCCTCGACAGTTCCGCGGCGCATTTGGGCGCGCCAGGTAAAGTATCCGCGCAGCTGGCGATCGCTCATAGCGTTGTAGGTTGGGAAGTACGACTTGAACGTACCGTTATAGGGGCAGTCGTCCTCAAAGTCGGCCATCAGCAGGCCTTGGCGGTAGAAAAGCTCGGCTTCCGAAAGCCAACGGCCCGCGCCGCCCTTGGGGTCTTCTTGCCAACGCGATATCTCACGCATCTTGCGGTACTGGTCGGGGAGGAAGTTCTGCATCTGTCGGCCGGTCTTGAGAATCGGCTCGTCTGCGTAGACCTCATGTGAGAAGCGAGCGGACTGATGGGTCCGGGCCTCGGCCATAATGCGCTCGATGAGCATCTTGATGTCCTGGTCGGCCACCGTCTCTCCTCTCCTAACGCAGCTTCGGTGACCTCATATCATAACACAGCATCAAACAGGTGTTCGAGATACCGCTATGTAGATAGATTTAGAACAGGAGGGCGTAGATGACGGCTATGACAACGGAGGGGAGCATATTGGCCGTGCGGAAGGTCTGAGGACGGATGAGGTTGACGCCGACGCAGAAGATGAGCATGGAGCCTACGAGCGAAAGGCTGTTGAGGGCTGCCGTAGTCATGATGGGGGAGAGCGCGCCGGCAAAGAGCGTAATCGTTCCCTGGAATACGGCAACAGGCAGGGCGGAGAAGATGCAGCCGCGGCCGAGCGAAGCCGTCATGGTGCAGACGATGATGCAGTCCAATGCGCCCTTGAGGGCGAGCGTGGACCAGTCGCCGAGCAAGCCGTCTTGGATTGATCCCACGATAGCCATGGCACCGATGCAGACGGTCAGCGATGTCGAGACAAAGGCATTGGTGAACTCGCTGTCTCCCTCGCTGCCGGTTTTGCGCTTGAGCCATTCGCCCAGGTTTTCGATGCCGGCTTCCAGGTTTATGGCCTCGCCGATGAGCGAGCCAAGGGCAAACGAGACGATGAGCATGGTGGTGCCGGTGGTCGCCAGCGTTTTCCCGTCAACAACGAGCATCTTTTGCATGGTGCCACCCAGTCCGATAAACAGAACGCACAGCCCCGACGCCTTCATGAGCGTGTCTTGGATGCGGGGCGTGATAAAACGTCCGCCTATAAGGCCCAGCAGTCCGCCCGCAATCAAAAGTGCGACGTTGATGACCGTTCCCAAACCCGGCATGAGCCCTCCCATATTGACGTCAACCTGGCAATCGTAACAGAACGGGCTGCAGGGTGCGTCACGACTCATCCGATATGTTATATAAGGGGTATTAATGACGGCATTTGGTGCCCAAGTCTCAGCCTCCCATCACGACATAGGGGCTGAAATCGAAGCGCAGCGTCATGAGTCGCTGCGGGGACTCAATGG